>DASWRR010000646.1:0-8445 GCA_036403055.1 Ilumatobacteraceae bacterium
CTTCTCCTCGCCGACCTTCCACTGGCCGCTCTTGACGAACTGCAGCACGACGACCGGCCAGCCCATCGCGACGGAACGGAGCATGACGCCGAACGCCGCGCTGCTCTTGCCCTTGCCGTCGCCGGTGTTGACGAGCAACAACGAGTCGGCACGAGCCAACGCGTCGGGTCGTGGGTCCTCGGTCGGCGGTGAGTCAGTCATGGAGTGTGGAGCATACGCAGCCGCGCTGGTAGCGTACGCGGCGTTCGGTTCGCCGAATGCATGGAATCCAGCGAAGTCCGGTGAGATCCCGGCACTGTCCCGCAACGGTGGTTCGTGTTCGACACGACGAGTCCGGTCGCCTCGTTCCATGCGCGTGACCTAGACCCTCGAGGCAAGGGCGGTTCGCGGTGGAGCTCCCACCGGTTCCCTCACTTGTCCTCCAACACAATGGAGGATTTTCATGAAATGGACGCCACTACCGGTTGCTCTTGCAGCCGTGCTGCTGCTCGGCGCGTGCGGCGACGACAAGGCAGCGAGCAACACGTCGCCCACAGCGGCGCCGACGACGCCGACGTCCACTGCAGTCGACGTGACCACTGCGGTCGAGGCGAGCACGACGTCGACCTTGCCGGCACCGAGCAAGATCGTCAGCTTGTCGCCCACGGCAACAGAGATGCTGTTCGCGATCGGTGCAGGGAGCCAAGTGCTGGCTGTCGACGATCAGTCGAACTACCCGCCCGAGGCGCTGCAGAAGCCACACGACTTGTCGGGCCTCGAACCGAACGTCGAGGCGATCGCGGCACTGAAGCCTGACCTCGTGGTGATCGCCGACGACTTCACCGGTTTGACCAAGCAACTGGAGGGCCTCGGCCTCAAGGTGTGGAGCGGACCGGCAGCGAAGACGTTCGATGCGGCGTACGACCAGATCGAGCAACTCGGTGCGATCACCGGCCACGTCGCCGATGCCGCGGCCGTCGTGCTGGGGATGAAGACCGACATCGACGCCGCGATCAAGGCGACGCCAAAACCGGCGCAGCCGCTGACGTACTACCACGAGCTCGACAACACGTACTACAGCGTCACCCAGAACACCTTCATCGGCCAGGTGTACTCACTCTTCGGGCTGAAGAGCATCGCCGATGTTCAACAGGTCGACAGCGACTACCCGCAGCTGTCGGCCGAGGCCGTCATCTCCGCTGACCCGGACTTCATCTTCCTCGCCGACGGTGGCTTCGGCGAGTCGCCCGCCACGGTCGCCGCACGACCCGGATGGGGCGGGTTGAAGGCCGTGACGAACGGCAACGTCGTCGTGGTCGACGCGGACGTCTCGTCGCGCTGGGGTCCGCGCATCGTCGACTACATCAAGGCTGTCTCGGCCGCCGTCTCGAAGGTGGCGGTGGCGGGCTGACGTGAACACGACAACGCGTCGACGGTGGTGGATCTTCGCTGCTGTCGGCGCGTTCGTGGTCGCGGTCATCCTCGGCGTGATGATCGGCCCGGCGGGCCGCGTCTCGTCGGCGAACTGGGACATCATCTGGAACGTGCGCATGCCGCGCGTCGCGTTGGCCGGGATCGTTGGGGCGATGCTCTCGCTGGCCGGCGCGAGCTACCAGGGCGTGTTCCGCAACCCGCTCGTCGACCCGTATCTGCTCGGTGTCGCGGCCGGCGCTGGTCTCGGCGCCACGATCATCTTCGCGATCGGTCGCGACGCGACACATGGGTGGCCGGTCGATCCGCTGCCGCTCGTCTCGTTCGTCGGTGGGCTCGTCGCGGTGATGGTCACGTACCTCGTCGGGGCCGCGTTCGGCGCATCGCGTTCCGGTGTCACGCTCGTGCTCGCCGGCGTTGCGGTCGTCTCGCTGTTCACTGCGATCCAGACCTTCGTGCTGCAGCGGAACAACGACGTCATTCGCGAGGTGTACTCGTGGATCCTCGGGCGAGTGTCGAACGCGACGTGGGCGGACGTCCGCCTCGTACTCCCATACGTCGTGGTGAGCTCCGTGGTCCTGCTGCTGCATCGGCGCCATCTCGATCTGTTCAGAGTGGGCGACGACGAGGCCGCTTCACTCGGCTCGGACGTCGCGAGGGTCAGGATCATCATCGTCGTCGCGGCGACGATGGGCACCGCTGCGGTTGTCAGCGTCAGCGGATTGATCGGCTTCGTCGGTGTGATCGTTCCGCACGCCGTGCGCATGCTCGCCGGCGCGTCGTATCGCCGAGTGCTGCCGTTGAGCTTGATCGTCGGCGCGACCTTCTTGATCCTTGTCGACATCCCTGGCCGCGTGCTGCAGGATCCAGCGGAGACGCCGATCGGTGTCGTCACGGCGTTCTTCGGCGCTCCGTTCTTCATCCTGTTGCTGCGGAGCAAACGGTCCCTCGTGTGAGCTCGCTCCATCTCGACGGCGTCGCAGTCAGCTACGACGGGCGCGTCGCGCTCGCGCCGTTCACCACCGACGTCCGGTCGGGCGAGTGGCTGTGCCTGATCGGCCCGAACGGCGCCGGCAAGTCCAGCATCCTGCGCGCGATCGCCGGACTCGTCTCGCACGACGGCGTGATTGCGGTCGACGGTTCTCCGCTGGCCATACGGTCCGCGAAGCGCAGGGCCACGTTGGTTGCGTATGTCCCGCAGTCACCGATGATGCCCGACGACATGACCGGGTTCGAGTACGTGTTGCTCGGTCGCAGCCCGTACGTCAGCTACTTCGGACACGAGTCGCGTCACGACAGGGCGATGGTCGTCAGTGTCCTCGACCGGCTCGACCTCGGCGAATTCGCCGAACGCAAGCTCGGCACGTTGAGCGGTGGCGAACGCCAACGGCTCGTGATTGCCCGTGCGCTCGCGCAGGAGGCGCCGGTGCTGCTGCTCGACGAGCCGACCAGCGCGCTCGACATCGGGCATCAGCAACAGGCGTTGGAGCTCGTCGATCGGCTGCGACGTGAGCACGGCCTGACGGTGGTGTCGGCGATGCACGACCTCACCTTGGCAGGGCTGTATGCGGATCGACTCGCGTTGCTGCACGAAGGTCATCTCGTCGCCGCCGGCACTGCCGCACAGGTACTTCGCGCCGAGACGTTGAGCGAGTTCTACGGCGCGTCCGTCACCGTGCACCAGCAAGACGACGGCACGGTCGTCGTCGTCCCTCGCCGTTCGACGTACTGACGATCGTCTACCCGACGGACGGCGTGAACCAGGTGTCTCCGTCGAGGATGCGGTCGGCCTGCGCCGGTCCCCACTCGCCGCGGAAGTACGGGTGAACCGGACCGGGTTGGTCGAGTGCCGGCTGCACGACGCGCCATGTCAGCTCGACGACGTCTTCTCGGGCGAAGCGTCGCGGTGAGCCCGCCATCGCGTCGTTCAACAGTCGCTCGTACGCCTCGTGACGTTCGCCGAGCGCCGCGGCGAAGTCGACCGCGACGTCGACGTTCTGGCTGTCGAGGTGCGGACCGGGAGTCTTCGCCTGCAGCGTGAACGTGACGCCGTCCTTCGTGCCGAGGCGGAAGCGCACGAGGTTGCGCGCCGGAGGAGGACCGCCGGCCTCGTCGAACAACAGGCTCGGTGGCTCACGGAACTCGACGATCACCTCGGTCGCCGCGGCCTTCAGCGCCTTGCCGCAACGGACGTACCACGGCACGCCCGCCCAACGCCACGAATCGATCTCGAGACGCGCCGCCGCGAACGTCTCCACGGTCGAATCCGGTGCGACCCCTGGCTCGTCGCGGTAGCCGACGTACTGCCCGCGCACGAGCATCTTCGGATCGATCGGCCGCATCGCCGCGAACACCTTGGCCTTCTCGTCCTGCAGGTACTTCGCGTCAGGGTCGACCGGTGGCTCCATCGCGGCCAACGCGGTGACCTGCAGCAGGTGGTTCTGCATCACATCGCGGATCGCGCCGACGCTGTCGTAGAAGCTGCCGCGTCCTTCGACGCCGATCGTCTCGCTCATCGTGATCTGCACACTGCGGACGTAGTTGCGGTTCCACACCGGCTCGAGCAACGTGTTCGAGAAGCGGAACACCAGCAAGTCCTCGACGCTCTCCTTGCCGAGGTAGTGGTCGATGCGAAAGATGCGTTCCTCCGGGAAGACGGAATGCAGGACCGCGTTGAGCTCGACGGCACTCGCGAGGTCGCGCCCGAACGGTTTCTCGACCACGATGCGACCGCGTTCGTTGAGCCCGACGGAAGCCAATGACTGGGCCACCGTCGGGAACATCGTCGGCGGGATCGCCATGTAAAACACAGCGACCTCGCTCTTGTGCTCGTCGAGCGTGCGATGCAACTCTGCCCAGGTCTGCGGGTCGGAGTAGTCACCTTGAATCAGGTCCAACCGGCCCATGAGCGACTCGATGACAGCGGGATCTGCATCCGGGACCGCCTCGACGATGGCGTCGTGGGCGTTCTGACAGAACGCCTCGTCCGTCCAATCGCTGCGCGCCACTCCGATCACGGGGATCTTGAGGGTGCCATGACGCTCGAGGTGGTACAGCGCGGGAAACAGCTTTCGCTTGGCCAGGTCGCCGGTCGCGCCGAACAGCACGAGCGCATCTGCGGGGGGTTGGTTGCCGACACTCATTTCGAGGCTCCGGTTCCTTCGACGTGGCCACCGAACTGGGCGCGCAGGGCCGACAAGATCTTGTTCGCGATTGCTGCCCGTCCACGAGACGTGAAGCGGTCGTAGAGCGCAGCGCTAAGCACCGGCGCGGGGACACCCTCGTCGATGGCCGCATGGATCGTCCAGCGACCTTCACCGCTGTCGCTGACGTACCCCTCGAACCCACTGAGATCCGGATCCTCGCCCAATGCTGCGGCGGCGAGATCGACGAGCCAACTGGAGATCACGCTGCCCCGCCGCCACAGTTCGGTGATCGCCGCGAGATCGAAGTTGTACTGGTAGTACTCGGGATGCGTCAGCGGCGCCGTCTCTGCGTCTTTCGGCCGATCGGACGCGCCGACGTTGGCCTCGTACAAGATGTTGAGGCCCTCGGCGAGCGATGCCATCATCCCGTACTCGATTCCGTTGTGGACCATCTTCACGAAGTGGCCGGCGCCGCTCGGCCCGCAGTGCAACCAGCCGAGCTCCGCGGGCACCGGCGCTCCTTTGTACACCGGCGTGCGGACGATCTCGCCGGGACCCGGCGCGAGATCGGTGAAGATCGGCGCCATCTCCTTGACGGCCTCGACCGGGCCACCGACCATCAACGAGTAGCCGCGGTCGAGCCCGAAGACCCCGCCGCTCGTGCCGACATCGATGAAGTTGATGCCCTTCTCCTGCAGCGGCCCGGCTCGGTCGACGTCGTCGCGATACCACGAGTTGCCGCCATCGATGAGGGTGTCGCCGGCCGAGAGCAGCGGGAGGAACGCCTCGATGGTGCTCCCGACGAATGCTGATGGGACCATCAACCAGATGTGCCGTGGCGGTGACAGCGCGTTGACGACGTCCTGCGGAGTGGCCGCACCGATCGCGCCGTCGGCTTCGCTGGCCTGCACCGCCGCGGGATTCAGATCGTACGCGATGCATTCGTGACCGGCGCGTTGCAACCGTCGAACCATGTTCGCGCCCATTCGGCCAAGACCAACCATTGCGATTTGCATGCCCGCAAGGTTGCCACGTTCGCGCAAGGGATACGGTGAGAACTCGATGAACGATCAGGACCGCGACCGGGCCGGGGCCGCACGTGCGCATGCCGACTTGATCGCGACGCTCACGGCGGTGACCGACGATCAGGTCGTGCTGCCGTCGCTGCTTCCGGCGTGGACGATCGGCCACGTCGCGACGCACATCGCTCGCAACGCAGAGGGTCATCTCCGGATGTTCGACGGTGCCGCGCGTGGCGAGGTCGCCGCCATGTACCCGGGTGGTGCCGAGCAGCGCACGGCCGACATCGAAGCGGGCTCAACTCGTTCCGCCGCCGAGTTGCTGGCCGACGTTGTCACGACCGCGGCGGAGCTCGAAGCCGCCTGGGCCGCGTTGCCATCCGCGGCGTGGTCGAGTCGGGGGATCACGTTCGGCGGGGAGGCGACGATGGCCGACCTCGTGTTCATCCGTTGGCGCGAGACGTCGGTGCATCATGCCGATCTCGGCCTCGGGTGGTCGTGGTCCGACTGGGACCCGGAGTACGTGCGGTTGGATCTCGCTCGGATGACGATGTTGTGGGCGAGTCGCAAACCGATGGGCCTCACCGAGTTGCCTGCGGCCGTGTTCTCGGTCTCGGACCATCACCGATTGGCGTGGTTGCTCGGGCGCGCCGAGATCGACGGTCTCGGCTCAGCCGGGATCATGGGGTGATGCGCCTCAAGCAGCTCGCGGTCGGCGCCGGTGTGGTGCTGGCTGTCCTCGCGCCGGCTCAACAGGTGTTCGCCCACGCGAGTCTCGATGCAAGCGTGCCGTCGGCGAACGCGGTGCTGGAGAGCGGCCCACCCAACATCGTGCTCGACTTCAACGAGGCGGTCGATGCCGAGCTCGCGAACGTGGAGCTGTTCGATCAGAAGGCAACGCTGATCCCGACGGGCGCTCCGGTCGCCGTCACCGACGACACCGTCGTGCAAGCGTCCGTTCCGACGATCGGCGACGGCGTGTACGTCGTCGTGTGGCGTGTTCCATCGGCAGATGGCCACGTCGTCGACGGAGTGTTCAGCTTCCAGGTCGGCGCGCAATCGACCCGCGTCGATGTGGGTGCGCTGATCGACAAGGTCAGCGGCAATGCGACGGCTACGTCGACGGTGGGCCGGCTCGACACGGGTGCCCGTCTGCTGGCCTTGATCGGTCTCATCGTGGTCGTCGGCGGCGGCGTGCTGGCGGTTCAGTCTCGAGATTCTCCCTCGAACCGGATGCTGCTGTGGCTCGCCTGGCTCTTCCTCCTCGTCGGGTCACTCGGCTCGTTCGGGCTGTACGGCGCGAAGGTCGTGGCCGGCTCGCCGTCGGATGCGTTGAAACCGTCGGTGTGGGGCAAGATCGTCGGCTCTCACACTGCGTCGATCCTGCTCGTTCGTGTGGTCCTCGTCGTCGTGCTGGCCGCGCTGTTGGTCACGTTCGCGCGTCGCGCCGGCGACGTCTGGCGCGGCCTCGCGATCGCGACATCGATCGGGCTCGTGCTGACGTACTCGATGATCGGTCACCCCTACGCGCAGCATCCGATCGCGGTGTGGGTCGGCATCGACGCCATCCATCTCATCGCCCTCTCGCTGTGGATCGGCGGCCTGCTGATGTTCGCGTTCGGCGCGACGACGTGGTTGACGGACTCCGATGCCGAGCGGATCGTTCGTCGGTTCAGCATCACCGCAATGGTCGCTGTTCCACTCATCGTCGGGACCGGGGTTGCCCAGACGCTGAAACTCGTGAACAACATCGACGACGTCACCAGCACCTCGTGGGGCCGGACGTTGCTGGTCAAGGTTGCGGTCGTCACCGTGCTCGTGGCGATCGGTGGCGTGTCGCAATGGCTGCTGCGCAACGACGGCCCGTCAGCGTTGCGCCGCAACGTCTTGGTCGAGGCGTTGGTCGGTGTCGTGGTCGTCGGGCTGGCCGCGTCACTCGTCGCGCTTCCGCCGCAGACCGCGGCAGCTGCGAAGGTCTTCACCGCGTCGTTGACCAGCAGCGGCGTCATCGCCGATGTCACGGTGACACCCGGGCGAGTCGGGGAGAACGAGGTGCACCTCGTGATCACGCCACCCGGCGGCAGCATCGAGCCAGTCGCGTCGACCAATGTGCAAGCCGAGCTCTCGTCCGCAGGAACCGGCCTCGTCCCGGCGATCCTCGAAGCGATTGCTCCCAATCACTACACCGGCACGATCGTGCTGTCACCGGCCGGCGACTGGACGCTGCGCATCACCGTCGAACCAACGGCGGGGCAACCCGTCGTGCTCAGCTCGGTGCTCCCGATTCCCGGCTGACGCGCGCCTCAGACGTCGCGAGCGGTTGCCTCGATCACGTTGCCGAAGTCCTTGGGGACGCGTCCCGGAGTGTCGTCGAGGTTCGCAGCGATGCGCTTGCCCAGGTTGTTCTGATCGGTGATGGCCTTGACGACGATCGGCCCCAGCCGGCCGCCGATCGGGATGCGCCCGGCCGCGACTGCAGCGATCAGCGCGCTCGACACCTGCGCCGCGACTGGCTGCACCTTCGCCCAATCGACGCGCTCTGCCATCGAGCGCATGGTGCGCGTCACATCGCTGGTGCGTTCGGTCGTCGCGGCACGAACCTCGGACCAGTTGACGCCGCGCAGCGCGTCGGCGACCTCGCGCACCTCGTCGTCGGTGGGCTCATCGGACGGCTCGCTCGGTCCACGGATCGCACGTTGCTTCGGCGTCGTCTTGAAGAGCTGGCGCAACGCATCGAACTGCTCCTTCGCCGTCGGCCACACCGGCACGGCGGGGGAATCGTCGCCATCGCGACCTGCCGCGTGTTGAGCCTTCAGCGACGCGGCAACCTCTCTCGCCTTCGAGGTCCACTTCGTGGTCGCCACCGACCG
>DASWRR010000647.1:0-3400 GCA_036403055.1 Ilumatobacteraceae bacterium
AGTCCCACAGCAACATGGCCGACGCAATCGAACCGCGGCGCGATCCGACGTTCGAAACGCGATGCTTGAAAAGGAACCGGTCGAACTTGCTGAACGCCGACAACGTCACGAAGCCGAATGCGATGTTTCCGGCGAGCATCCCGAGACTGGCGATCGTGTCGCGTCGCTCGTAGCCGAGCGGGACGAGCGGATCACCGGGGAGATGGACTCCGGAGAGCGTGGCTTGGTCGGCGTCGTAGAGATCACCGAGTGTGCGCTTCGGCGCCTTGCGCAGGGCGAAGTACTCGCCCGCCATCGTGACCGCGAACAGCGGAAGAGTCGCCTTGTCGACGAGGTCCAGTTGCCGGAGCGCTGGCTTCTTCAAGAGGGCAGGTCGCCGTGCGTCAACCGGCGGTACGCGTAATCGCGTAGCTCGGTCGCAACCTTCTCCGGTGTCCAGTCGTCGGCGACCGCGCGTCGGACGACATCGACCTGGGCGTCGTTGGTCAAGCCCTTCAGCGGCTGGTCCCTGTCGAGGTTCGTGGGGAACGCATAGCCATTGGCCGCTGCGCCGATCGCGTTGTCGACGTCCTGGGGCGATGCGCCCGACGCCTTCAACTTCAACAGCGACGGGTACACGGCGTTGATCATTCGCTGGTGATCGATTGCTTCGAGGCACTTGCCGAGCGGTGAGTTGATCTGCAACAGGTTGGCCATGCGACGGACGTCCGTCGTCCGGTTCGTGCCGGCGGCATGGAACAGGGCCGGGTTGAAGAACACGGCATCACCCTTCTCCAACGGCAGTTGGACGTAGTGCTGCTCGAAGTACTCGCGAAACTCGGGACGCCACCATGCGAGGTACCCGTAGAGGTACTTCTGGGCGTGCGGCAGGTACATGGTCGGCCCCGTCTCCACCGGCATGTCGCAATGGGCGATGGCCCCTTGCAACGTGAGCGCGGCCGAGAGGTGATGGACATGTGCTGGATACTCCGCCGCGACATCGACCGTCATGAACCCGAGGTGATAGTCGCGGTGAGGCTTCTGCGCTGCGCCGCCCGGGTTGACCACGTTGACCTGCGAGGTGAAGGTGAATCCTGGCCCGAGCCATGCTGATGACGCCATCGTCAAGATGTCGTTGGAGTAGTAGCTGACGAACTTGTCGGGCGCCATCAGGGCGAGCTTCTCGAGCGCGTTCCACACCCGGTCGTTGTCGCCCGGCTTGGCGTAGTGGTCGCCGGATTTCATCCCGAGGCGATGCTGCTCGGCGATCATCTCGTTGAACACCTCGGAGACCTCGTCGACGATCGCCGTGTCGGCGAACGCTCGCTTGAACACGACGATGCCGGGACCTTCGAGAAACGCCTTGTTGAGCTCGGACTGCACCGCTCGTCGCGTCGCCGGGTCGGCGCACTCCGTACGAAGCCGATCGCAGTCGTACCGGACGACGTTCTGCTCGATCGAATGGGCGAACGGATAATCCCTGATGTCAGTGGTCTGCTCGACGATCTCGATGAAATCGTCGAGGCGGCAGTCGGACTCGTGCAGGTAGCCGCTGCTGGTGTCGGAGTTCACGGAAGTCATGTGCCCAATGTAGATCTTCACGGCCCCGATCCGGACCTCGGCGGGGGTCACGCGGGTAGCGTGCCTACGTAACCACGACACCCACCTCCCTTGCCGCGCACGGTGCTTCGTCGCCCGACGGTACGAGCCGGCCGGCCGGCCGCAGCGGTGTCGTCGCCATGGTCGTCGCGGCACTGTTCTGGTCGACCGGTGGCGTGCTCGGCAAGTCCACGCATGCCTCGGGCGTGG
This sequence comes from Ilumatobacteraceae bacterium, assembly GCA_036403055.1. GTDB lineage: Bacteria > Actinomycetota > Acidimicrobiia > Acidimicrobiales > Ilumatobacteraceae > JAENVT01. Next base: position 1,789 of record DASWRR010000647.1, read on the forward strand.
TGCTGTCGTTCTGGCGGATGTGGATCGCATCGGGCGTCCTGCTCGTCATCGTCGCCGTGACGAAGCGGTGGCCGACACGAGTCGACTTCCGCCGCGCGGGCGTCGCCGGCGTGCTCTTCGGGCTCAACATCTGCGTGTTCTTCATCGCGATCCAGAGCGTGACGATCGCGACCGCGCTCATCATCGCCGCGTTGGCGCCAGTCGTTGCGCTGCCGGTGTCGGTGATGCTGTTCGGCGAACGTCCGACGACGGTGAAGGTGGTGTGCGCGGCGATGTCGGTGGTGGGTGTCGTCGTCGCCGTTGCGGTCGCGCCGTCGTCGGGATCCGGGACGTCCAGTTCGACGATCGGCTACCTGTGGGCCGTCCTGGCGCTGGTGTTCTGGGTCGCCTATCTGCTGGTGTCGAAAGGTGTCAGGCCCAACGTCGAGACCGTTCGGTTCATGTTCGTGGTCTCGTCCGTCGGTGCCGTCACCGTCTCGGTCCTCGTGGTCGCAACCAGCGCCCACCTCGGCCAGATCCACGGCGCAGGATGGGCGTGGGTCTCGTTGCTCGCCGTCGGTCCTGGCATCGCCGGGCACGGTCTGGTGGCATGGGCCCAGCCGCGAGTCGATGCGTCGGTGACTTCGGTGCTGATCCAGGCGGAGCCGGTCAGCGCGACGGCGGCCGCGTGGCTGATCCTGGGGGAGCGCATCTCGGTCGCCCAGGGCCTGGCGATGAGCGTGGTCGTCGTTGCGTTGTGCGTGCTGGCCTACAGCGAGTCGCGTGACGGCGGGCTCGAGATCGTCGACGCGGTCAGCTGACAGCAGCGCGGGTAATCTCAGGTTCGAAGGGAGAGCTGGTGATGCAAGTTCCGTTCCAAGAGATCGAGATGGGTCCGGTCGGCACCCCGTTGCCGTCGGGCGCGGTCTCGTCTGCCCACCAGACCGAGGCCGGTGTCGCGGTCGAGTTCACCGACGGATCGGCGACGTTCCTGCCCGACTGGTTGCGCGACAACTGCCAGTGCAAGGAGTGCCGCATCGTGCAGACGGACGAACGTCGATGGCAGCCGTGGACGGAGCCTGCCGCACCGGTGGTCCAGTCGGTCGAGACGAGTGATGGCGCGCTCACCATCCGCTGGGAGACCGGTCACGTTTCGACGTACGGCGAGCAAGAGTGGGCCAAGATCAGAACCACCGGCGCTCGCGGGGCGTGGACGGCGCGGCTGTGGACCGGCGAGTACGAGATCGAGCGCTTCGATCACCACGAATGCATCGGCGACCAGGTGACCCGTCGCAACATGTTCGAGGCGTTACGGCGAGACGGTGCTGTGGTCGTGACCGGCTCGCCGACGGAGCCGGGTACGGTCATCGATCTGCTCAGGGCCATCGGCCTCACGCTGCGCGACTCGTCGCTCGGCTTGATCTTCGACGTCAAGCTCGATCCGGCGGGTTACAACATCGCCTTCACCTCCGAAGAGGTGCCGCCGCACAACGACAACGCGCAGTACACGCATCCACCGAGCGGCCAGGTGCTGGCAATGCTGGTCAACGAGGCGAACGGCGGGAACAGCGTGGTGGTCGACGGGTGGTCGGTGCTCGACCGGCTGAATCGTGAGCATCCCGAGGCCATCGAC
>DASWRR010000648.1:0-11060 GCA_036403055.1 Ilumatobacteraceae bacterium
GACGGCACGCCGATGCTGTTCAACGAGCGCGACCCATGGCTCCCTGACCTGCTGATCTGCCGGCCGGAATTCGCCGGACCGACCCTCGAAGCACTGCGCGACGGTCGTACAATCCGGCCATGACTCTTGCCGTGCCTGGAGACGGCGGACTCATCGAGACCAGGACGTCGGAGCGACCGACGACCGCACGTGTTCCCGGCTTGATGATCGCCGTCATGACGTCGATCGGCGCCGGGGTGATTCACGCTGCTGCCGCAGGCGTGCACGCAGAGCATCCGCAGCTCGCCCGGTTGTTCATGTTCTGCGCGGTCGCCCAGATCGGAGCAGCGTTGGTCGCGGTCGCGCACCCGTCGCGTCTCCTCGCGGTCCCGATCCTCGTGGTGAATGCCGCAGCGGTCGCGGCATGGCTGGCGACGCGCACCACGGGGATCTCGTGGATACAGGGACTCGAAGTGCGCGAGGCGCCGCAGTTCGCCGACACAGCGTGCGCACTGCTCGGAGCGATCGCCGTGGGCTGCGCGCTCGCCGCGTCGATGATCGGCACGCGCCGATCCGCCGCTCCGCGTCTTTCCTTCCCAGCCATCGCGATCGCGGCGTTGACGATCCCGGCAATGGTCAGCAGCGGGACACAAGTCCACACCCACGCCGTCGCCGCAGCCGGGAGCGCATCGGTTGTCGACGAGTCGCAGCCGCACACCCATGCAGCGGACGGGACCGCGATTGCGATTGCGCCGGACCCTGCTGCTGCGGGCGCTGCAACGCCGGCCGCGGGCACGGTGGACGAATCGCAACCTCACTCACATGCCGCCGACGGCACGGCGGTGGCGGCGACAGCGAACTGGCCGCGTCCGTGGGATCCGACGAAGCCGATCGACGTGTCCGGCGTCCCCGGTGTCACACCCGATGAGGAAGCGCGCGCGAAGAAGCTGATCGAGGATTCCTTGAAGGACCTCCCGAAGTACGCGACGACCGCAGCGGCGGTTGCCGATGGGTACGCGTCGATCGGCGACGCCGGGACCGGCAGCGAGCACTACATCAAGCTGTCGTTGATCGAGGACAACGACTTCCTCGACCCGCAGAAGCCCGAATCGCTGGTGTACAAGGTCAACGGTGATCAACGGACGCTCGCCGGCGCGATGTACATCGCCAGTGCCCGGCCGACCGACGATCCGAGCCTGCTCGCGTTCGCCGGCCCGCTCATGCAATGGCACAACCACGGCAACCTGTGCTGGGCGCCGGGACCGGACGGCACCCCGCGTGTCGTCGGGATCACCGACGCCAACGGCGTCTGTGCGAACGGTGTCAACACCGGCGGACAGAACCCGATGGTGCACGTCTGGATCACACCACATCCCTGCGGTGTGTTCGCAGCGCTCGAAGGCGTCGGCGCCGGCCAAGCCGCGGTCCCCGACGCGCAACGCGTCGACATCTGCAACCAGGCCCACACCCACCCCGCTGCCGTCGTCGCGCCGAAGCCGTACGACCCGACACAGCCGATCGACCTCGGTGGTGTGCCGGGCGTGACCCCAGAGCAGCAAGCCGCTGCCGAGAACCTTGTCGCACTCAACGTCGTCCGCCTTCCTCAGTGGGCGGACTACAAGACCGCCGAGGCTGCCGGCTACCACAGCATCGGCGATGGCGGGACCGGGTTCGAGCACTTCATCAAGTGGGATCTGATCGACGACAACGACTCGCTCGATCCCGACCATCCCGAGAGCCTCGTGTACCAGCCGCAACCCGACGGCTCGAAGAAGCTTGTCAGCGCGATGTACTTCCTTCCGGACACCGTCGCGTTGAAGGATGTTCCCAACATCGGCGGCGCGCTGATGCAATGGCACATACACGACAACCTGTGCTTCACGAACGACCCGGTCGCTGCACAGGTTCGCGGTGTCGTCGACGCTGCCGGCAACTGTCCGCCGCCGCTCGTGAAGTTCCGGCCGGCGCCGATGATCCACGTGTGGATCACCCCGAACAAGTGCGGGCCCTTCGCCGCGCTCGAAGGCATCGGGGCCGGCCAGATCGCCGAGGGCCAGACGCGCCTGTGCGATTCAGCGCACGGGTCGGGCTTCTAGCTTCCTCGCAACCATCGTTCCCGCAGCGTCCTCGTCGCGGATGAACCACGAGAAGATCGCGGCGACGAACGCGAGGAGCACTGCGATCCCGAACGCGAGCCGCACTCCGGTCAGCGCCCGGTCGACCTCGTTCGCCAACGGCGCGCGGCTGAGCGACATGTGCGCCGCGAGCACACTCGCCATGATGGCCACACCGAGCGACACGCCGACTTGTCGTTGGGTCGAGAAGATCGACGACGCCCGACCGTTCTGCGCTGGATCGATCGTCGCGTAGCTCGCCGCCTGCATCGGCACGAACGCGAAGCCCATGCACAGCCCGCGCCCGAACATCAGGCCGCGGATGAGCCACAACGAAGTGTGCAGGCCGAGGGTCGTGTAGAGCGCGATCGCCAACGCTGCGGAGAGGAACCCGCCGGTCATCAAACGACGCGGCCCGATGCGGGCGTACACGCGCCCGGCGATCACCGACGACACCATCACTCCGAACGCCTGTGGGAACGTCGTCAGGCCGCTCGCGAGCGGCGACATACCGCGCAGCAGTTGCAAGTACAACGGCATCACGAACGTCACGCCGAGGAAGCTGCCGATCGAGAACAGGCTGACGAGGTTGCACTGGCGGAACATCCGGTTGCCGAGGAGGCGCAGATCGAGCATCGGGGTGGGAACGCGCAACTCGACGTAGGTCATCACGATCGCGCACAGGACGCCGAGCGTTCCGCAGGTGAGCACGAGCGGCGACGTCCAACCCGACTGCGGTCCCTCGCTGAGGCTGTACACGATGAGGGCCAACGCCGAACCCGACAGAGCGAAACCGGCGATGTCGAAACCGCCGGTCGCCGGATGGCGGTGCTCTTGCAGATGGCGCCACCCGAACCACAGCGCGGCCAGCCCGATCGGCACGTTCACGAGGAAGATCCAACGCCAACTGACGTTCGTCACGATCAACCCGCCGAGCACAGGGCCGAGCGCCGGCGCAGCCAAGGTCGGGACCATGATGAGCGTCGCCGCGCGCGCTCGTTCGGCGGGCGGGAACGCGCGGAACAGCATCGCCAGACCGACTGGCGTCAGCATGCCCCCGCCGACACCTTGGATCACACGGAACGCGATGAGCTGGCCGATGGACTGCGCTGTCCCGCACAGCAACGAACCGAACGTGAACGCCATGAGCGCGAAGAGGAACGTGCGCTTCGTGCCGAATCGATCACCGAGCCATCCCGAGGTCGGGATCCACACCGCAAGGCTCAGCGTGTACCCGAGGACGACCCACTCTGCGCTCTCCGTCCGCAACTCGCGACCGAGTGCCGGGATCGCCACGTTGACGATGGTGGTGTCGAGGATGTCGAGGAACAGCGCCGAGACGTACACGACGGCGACGACCCACTTGTAAGCGACCCGCCGGCCGAACACCTCCACCGTGTTGGAGGGCGGGAACGCGAGCGCTGTCAAGAGGCCGACAGTAGCGGGACACCGCCGAACCGGCCCAGACGATAGGACCGGCGCGACGTCAGGGCAGGGCGAGGATGGTGACCAATCCTGTGCTGCCGTCGACGCGGACCCTCGCTCCGTCGGGGATGCTGCGGGTGGCACCGACCGCGGACACGACGCACGGGATGCCGAGCTCCCTGCTGACGATGATGGCGTGGCTCAGCGCGGCGCCGACATCGACGACGACTGCCGCCGCCGGCACGAACAATGGCGTCCATGACGGATCCGTGATCGGAGCGATCAGGACATCACCGGGCTCGAGTGCTGACGGATCGTTCGAGTCGAGGATCACTCTGGCGATCCCTTCTGCGGTGCCAGGGCATCCGGGGAACCCGGCGATGGTGTCGCCGACCGCAACCTGATCGACGCTGACCGCATCGCGGCGCGGCCACGTGTCGGGCCCGCCCTCTGGGTGACCGACGAACACGAAGGGCGGTTCGACCTCCTGCAGCTGGCGATACTCCGAACGACGGCTGCGCACGGTGTCGGTCAGCGAGTGCGGGTTCGTCAACAGCGTGTCCATCTCCGAACTGCGCACGAACCCGAAGTCCTCGATCTCGTCGAACGCGCCGCGTTCCACCAAGCGCCGGCCGAGCTCGCGCATCGCGACGCGCATCTCGTGGATGACTCTGATGTTGTTGGTCTTCGTCCGCTCACGCCCCGGCAACCACGCCGCCGAGCATCCGATCGCGGCCGCGAGTTGGCCGTGCGTCGCCGGGTCGGCCGCGACCAGCGAGAGCAGCTCGGCAGACGTCGTCGCCCGTTGCTGCGCACGGATCGCGAACTGTCGCGCCGGGTCTGCGGAGTCCGGTGCCTGGCGCATGCGGTCGATGGCCACGAGCGCCAACGCCGGCCGTGTCTCCCACGACGGCGACCTGCTCTCCCACTCGTTCGGACCGCGGCTACCGAACTCGTAGACGAACTCTTCGAACGCCTTCGTGAACTCCGTCGAGTCGGGGTCCAGCCGCGACAACGCCCACATCGCGTGACTCGGAGCCGCGGAGTCGACGTCACCGATACCGGACAGGATCGGCATGACGAGATCCAAGCGCCCGACGGCGGTCGCCACGGCGCTGATGACGCCGACGGGAACCGTCGCCATGTACGTCGTGAACAGGTGGTGAGCGAACATCCGACGATGGATCGGCAGCATGTCGCAGAAGCGTTGCCACAGCTGCGGATCGCTGAGTGCGCCGAGGTCGGGACGGTCGTCGCGCAGCGCCTTGGTCTCCGCTCGATCGTCCGTGAGCTCGGTGAGATCATCGAGGCTCTGCTGCGCGAACACCCACGCGAAGGTTGCCCCGATCTTCTCCGTCGTGTCGGGCCGGACATCGCCCGGCATCTCCTCGTACGGCGGGATGCCCGGCTGCGCGCCGAAGAACTGTTCGTCCATCATCTGCCACGAGAGACCCGGTGCACGCTCGCCGAAGACGCGGATCAAGGAGGCGTTGAGGTAGCAGTAGCCGCCGACCACACCCAGCTGGCAGTACTCGTCGGCCGGGAACTCGTCGGCGTCGAACGCGCCCATGCGTACCCACGCGTCGCGCCAACCGAGCTCGGCGAGGAAGAGCGCCGTGTCGCTGGACAGCGGCGTCACGGGATCCGGGAACACCTCCCCGACGTTCGCGCGTGTGTAGATCGGGAACCGCTCGGACAGCGACGTGTCCGTGATGTAGTAGCGCTCGCTCATTCGTCCCCCCAGACGTCGGCTGTTGCACGGCGCAGCGTAGACGAGATTCTGTGACGAACGTTTCGGCCGCAACATCGACGAACCGCTCGAGATGCTGCGATCATGGCGGTCGTGACCATGGCCAATGACACGGAATGGGGCGCGTTTCGAGAGGGAGGGCCTTGGGTCCTCGACCGCGACAGCCTGCAGTGGTATCCCGTCGCCGGCCTCCTCCGTCAAGCCGCTCGCGCAGCGGTACCATCGCTGACCCGCCCGACGAAGCTGCCACCCGGGGTTCGCGTGGTCACGGTCGCGGGGCGGCTGATCTCGGCGATCGCTCCCTGGTGGCTGCGCAAGAAGCGCCGCCGTTACACGACGCCCGAGGCGAGCCGGACCGACATCTCGACCCGGCTGCGCAAGGCCGCCGAGTGGCTCGGTCCGACGTACATCAAGCTCGGTCAGATCATCTCGAGCGGCGAAGGACTGTTTCCTGCCGAGCTCGTCAAGGAGTTCAAGCAGTGCCGCGATCAGGTTCCGGCCGAGCCGTTCGACGCGGTTCGAAAGGTCGTCGAAGAGGATCTCGGAGCTCCGCTCGAAAGTGTCTTCGCGGCGTTCGATCGCGCGCCACTCGCGGCCGCCTCGATCGCTCAGGTGCACGCGGCGACGTTGCACACCGGCGAGCACGTCGTCGTCAAGGTGCAACGACCGAGCGTGGCGCGACTGGTCCGCAAAGACCTGCGCGTGATGGCGTGGCTCGCGCCGCACCTCGTCGGCCGCATCCCGATCGCGTCGTTGGCGAACCCGCCTGCTCTCGTCGAGCTCTTCGCCGAGACCATTGTCGAAGAACTGGACTTTCGGATGGAAGCCGCGAACATGATCGACATCGCGGTGATGTTGCACGAGTTACAGCAGACGGGTTATGTCGTCCCCCGCCCGCACCCCTCGCTCGTCACTCGCCGAGTGCTGGTGATGGAACGGATCGACGGGTTCAACTTCGACGATGTCGCCGGGATGAAGGGCGCCGGCGTCGACACGGAGGCGGTCGTGCGCACCGCGATGATCGCGCTCATCGAGGGGGCGATGGTCTACGGCGTCTTCCACGGTGACCTCCACGGCGGCAACCTGTTCGTCCTCCCGGACGGCCGCACCGCGCTGCTCGACTTCGGCATCGTCGGTCGGTTGACGGGCGACCGCCGGCTCGCGTTCCTGCGCATGATGGTGTGTGCGACCACGAACGACGTGAAGGGCCAACTCGCGGCGATGCGCGATCTCGGCGCGTTGCCGAGCGATGTCGATCTCGATCGCGTGATGCACGACCTGCGGCTCGATCAGGCGCCGATCGATCCGACGACGCTGACCGGCGAAGAGCTCGTCGCCGAGGTGCAACGCGTCGTGAAGGCGTTGCTCGGCTACGGCGCGCGAATGCCGAAGGAGCTGATGCTGTACGTGAAGAACATGGTGTTCCTCGACGGCGCCATGGCGCGCCTTGCACCGGATCTCGACCTCCTCGCCGAGATCGCCAACATCTCGATGCTGTTCGCCGAACGCCACGGCGAGCAACTCGGTCGTGAGCTCGGCATCGACCAGCGGACGTTGGAGATCAACATGGACGGCGTCAAGGCCGGGTTCGGTGTCGACGCCTCCACCGAGCAACTCACGTACCGCGAGCTGCAATCCCGGCGGGCGCTGATCCAGAAGCGGATGCGCGACCACGTCGGTCGCTAGCTTCACGCCGTGACGCTCGACGCCAACGCGAATCGATTCTCCGGTTTCGCGGATCTCTACGACGCTGTGCGACCGACTCCCCCGTCGGTGCTCGCCGACGTCGTCTCGGCATATGCCGGCGGGCGAGTCGGGACGGTCGTCGATCTCGGCAGCGGTACCGGCCTGTCGACACGTTGGGCCGGTCGCTGGGCGCAGGACGTCATCGGTGTCGAGCCGAGTACCGACATGCGCGAGCGCGCCGCCGCAGTCGGCAGCGACGGCGACGTGCGCTACGTCGACGGCTGGTCGACCTCGACGGGGTTGCCCGACGGATGCGCCGACGTCGTGCTCGCCGTGCAGGCACTGCACTGGATGGAGCCGACTGGCACCTTCGCCGAAGTGGCGCGGTTGCTGCGACCGGGAGGTGTGTTCGCGGCGATCGACTGCGACTGGCCGCCGTCGGTCGGCAACGCCGCCGCCGAGCAGGCGTGGCACACCGCACGGGCGTCGGTCGCCGCCCACGAACGACGGTTGGCCGGTTGGTCCGAGCCGTCGAATCCTCAGGTGCGAGCCGCGTCATCGTCGCCGCAATCCGACGATCTACGGCCGACAACGCCTGGCGATCCGACGGCCGCAGTGACGATCACCGACGGCGTGCAGTACTGGCACAAGGGCGAGCACCTCGGCCGAATGGTGGCGAGCCAGCAGTTCGCGCACTGCATCGAGATTGCCGCGCTCGGCACCGAACGGGGCGATGCCACGCGGTTCGTCGAGCTGTTCCGCAGCCAGGGCGATTACCAGGCGCTACGACGCCGCGGCCTCGACGACCGAGCGCTCGACGTCGACGTGTTCGCCGAGACGACCCGCGCCCTGCTGGGCACATCGGATCATCCGTTCTGGTTCACCTACCGCGCTCGCATCGCGGCCGCCCGGTAGCTCCCCCGTGCGCCTCGTCATTGCTCGCTGCTCGGTGGACTACGCCGGCCGGCTGACCGCCCACCTTCCGGAGGCTGTTCGGCTGATCATGGTCAAAGCCGACGGGTGCGTCGCGATCCACGCCGATGGCGGTGCCTACAAGCCACTCAACTGGATGAACGCGCCGAACGTGCTCGTGGTCGGCAACACCGAGTGGACGGTCACGAACCCGAAGGGCGAATCGTTGACGATCACGATGCACGAAGTTCTGTCCGACACCGAAGTCGCGCTCGGCGACGATCCGGGTTTGCAGAAGGACGGCGTCGAGGCACACCTGCAAGAGCTCCTCGCCGCGTCGCCGCACGCGATCGAGGCTGGGCTCACACTCGTTCGTCGCGAATACCCGACGGCCATCGGCCCGATCGATCTGCTCTGCCGGGACCGCGACGGGCAGGTCGTCGCGATCGAGGTCAAGCGGCGCGGCGAGATCGACGGCGTGGAACAGCTGGTGCGGTACATCGAACGGTTGCACCTCGATTCGTCGCTCGGGACAGTGCGCGGCGTCTACGTCGCCCAGATCGTCAAGCCGCAGGCTCGGGTGCTCGCCGAGTCACGAGGGTTTCGAGTGGTCGAGGTCGACTACGACGAGCTGCGCGGTCTGCAGCACAACGAGCTCCGTCTCTTCTGACTGCCGACCCGCGTCGTCCGCCACACCACTAGCGTGTGCCGCCATGCACATCGTCAGTGGACGCGCCCAGCACTACGCGTGGGGCGACACCACATCGATCCCTGCAATGGTCGGAGCGGAGCCCGACGGTAGGCCGTGGGCCGAGTGGTGGATGGGGACGCATCACTTGGCACCATCAACGCTGGTCGACGGGTCGCCGCTCGACTCGGTGTCGGGTGACCTCCCCTACCTCCTCAAGTTCATGGCGGCGGCGCAGCCGTTGTCGTTGCAGACGCACCCTGACGCCGAAACGGCTCGGGCGGGATACGAGCGCGAGGAGCGACTCGGAATACCGGTCGACTCGCCACAACGGCTCTACCGCGACCCGTTCGCCAAGCCGGAGATGTTGTGCGCGCTGACCTCGTTCGACACGCTGTGCGGGTTTCGTCCGGTCGACGCCACGCTCGCGCTGTTGCACGGAATCGGTGCGCACGACCTCGCGCATGCCCTCGAGCACGACAAGCTGCCGGCAACGGTCGCAGCGATCTACCGCGGCATGTTCGACACCACCTCGACGATCGCGGCGTGCAGCGGTCACGACGGCGTCGAAGCACAGTTGGTGACCGAGCTCGCCGCGACGTATCCCGGCGACCCGTCCGTCGTCGTGACGTTGCTGCTCAATCGCGTCGACCTCGGTCCCCGCGAAGCGGTGTTCCTCGGTCCCGGAAACCTGCACGCATACCTCCGCGGCTTCGGCGTGGAAGTCATGGGCAACAGCGACAACGTCGTGCGCGGTGGGATGACCGTGAAGCACATCGACGTCGAGGAGCTGCTCACCGTGCTCGACTTCGAGCCGCTCGAGGAACCGGTCGTGCGCGCCGTGGAGGCCGAGCCCGGCTGCTGGCGGTACGACACCGCCGGCACGCCGTTCGCCACGTCGCGCCTCGAGCTCCGCGCCTCCGAGCACCGCCGTCATCACGCCGATGGGCGAGAGCTGTTGCTGTGGGTCGACGGCCCGGAGCATGGCCGATGCGCGTACCTCGCCGATGGTGACACGATCGATCTGCCGGGACCGGCGACGATCTTCCTCGTCCAAGAAACGACAGCGGAACCGCGCGGCTGACCCTGGGCCTCAGAGGCGGATGACGGCGTCGAGCGCGAGGTCGAGGAGGCGATCGCGAGCCGACGCCTGCAGCTCCCAGTGTCGATGATCCCACTCCGCCGCGCTCACGTCGTCGCCGGCGTAGAGCAGCTGTCCGTACACGACCCCGCGAAACGCGGACGCCGCGAACATCGACGCCGCTTCCATCTCGACGGTGATGCACCCCTGGTCACGCCGCCGAGCGACCTTCGCAGGAGTCTCCCGGAAGAACGCGTCGGTGGTCCACGTCAATCCACGGTCGTGCGGGACGCCCGCCTCGGTCAACACATCGTCGATCGCCTTCAACGCGGACGGGTGCGGCACGACTTCGACGTCCGGCGGCGCGTAGTGATAGCTCGTACCCTCGTCGCGGATCGCCCCGGTGGGCACGATCACGTGGCCGACATCGAACCCTGGTCGCACGATCCCGGCGCCACCGCACCCGATGATGTGGGTCGCACCGAGCGCGATGAGAACCTCGAGCGACGTCACCGCGGCGGGAGCTCCGACACCGGGACTGATGAGGGCGACCTCGTGCCCCTTGTGCGTGACGACGAAGATCGCGTGGTCACCGTGTTCGAACGGAACATTGTGGACCGGCTCCAGACCATGCGTCCGTTCGCGGACCACGTTGCCGAACCAGCACGTCACGGCCCGCGTCGGGAATCCGTCGATCTGCCGGTGGATCGACGGGTTGATGACGGCGGTCAACGACGAGTCGAACTCGAACAGCGGAACATCGTGCGGAACCATCGGTGCAGAGAACTAGCCGTCCGACGTGGTGCGGCGGATCTCGACGATGCGCTCTTGCGAATGGTTGACATCGTCGCCCTTGTCGTTCATCAACTTGGCGCGGTCCTTGGCCGCCTCACGTTCGGCCAGCGCCGTGTCGACGCGAGCGATCGCAGCTTCGGTGCCGTGCTCGTGAATGAACTCGGCCCATTCGACCAGCGCTTCCACCATCTCGGACTCGGGGACGACGGCGACGTTGCGACCCTTCACGAACAGGTGACCGCGCTTGTTGCCCGCGGCGATGCCGAGATCGGCCTCGCGCGCTTCACCTGGGCCGTTGACCACACAACCCATCACTGCAACCTGCAACGGGATCTCGCGATCGCCGAACGCCTTCATCGCCCTGTTGGCCACGTCGATGACGTCGATCTCGGCACGGCCACAGCTCGGGCACGCGATGAGGTCGATGTTCTTGCGCTCGCGCAGCCCCAACGCTTCGAGGAGCTGGCGTCCGGCGCGCGCCTCCTCGACCGGATCCGCCGTCAACGAATAGCGGATCGTGTCGCCGATCCCCTCCATCAACAGCGTCGCGATGCCGGCCGTCGCCTTGACCAAGCCGGCGGGCGGCGGGCCCGCTTCGGTGACGCCGAGGTGCAGCGGGACGTCCGTGAC
>DASWRR010000649.1:0-6619 GCA_036403055.1 Ilumatobacteraceae bacterium
CGGGCACCGGTTGTCGCCGCCGCGATCGAGGAAGGCGAGAACGTCTACCGCGCCGCCGGCATCCGTTGGGAGCAAACACCCGAACGCGTCGCCCGCTACAAGGAGCGTGCGTCGACGATGCAGTTCGACATCCCGCCCGGCGACACGTTCATCGGAGGCTCGACGTGGCAGAGCCTGATGAAAGGTGCGACGACACTCGAGACCGACTACTTCAACGGCGAGGTCATCATGCTGGGTCGCCTGCACGGGATCGCGACGCCGACGAACGAGTTCCTGCAGCACTGCGCGTCCCGCATGCTGCGCGGAGAGATCGCTGTCGGATCGGTGTCCGCCGAGGAACTGGACGAGGCGTGGAGGGCGTGGTCGCGGAGCAGCGCTCAGGGGAGCGGCGTACGATCGCAGGAATGAGCGCCCGCGACTGTTCACACCTCGAGACCGTCGTTGCCGACATCGCGCCGTCGTCGAACGGATGCGAGGATTGTCTGCGGATCGGCACGCAGTGGGTGCACTTGCGGCGATGCATGGAGTGCGGGCACATCGGGTGCTGCGACAGTTCGCCGATGCGCCACGCAACGGCGCACTTCCACGACTCGACGCACCCGATCGTGCAGAGCTTCGAGCCGGGCGAGGACTGGCTGTGGTGCTACGTCGACGAAGTCGCCTTCGAGATCCCCTCGATGACCCACAGCCCCTCCCACACGTGACCCTGAACGGCAGGGCTGTCACGCTGACGGTGGGCTACTTGGTGGTTCGGCGGTGGGGGAGGGCCAGCGTCAGGACGCCGAGCCCGACGAGGATGCCGCCCTCCGCGTAGCGGGTCGCCCGAAGTCGTGCGGCACGAGTGCTGAGCTTCGTGCCCACGTGTGCGCCGAGAACCGCGTACATGCTGTCGGAGCACAGCCCGAGAGCGATGTACACGAGTCCGAGGACGAGCGTCTGCGACCAGATCGGCCCGTGGCCGCGGACGACGAACTGAGGCAGGAATGCGAGGAAGAACAGCGCGACCTTCGGGTTCAGCAAGCTCACGACGAACGCCTCGGCGAACAGCCGCTTCTCCGGCCACACGGGCGGCGCGCTGACGGTCGGGCGCTGGCGGGCGGACCTCAACGACTTGACACCGAGGAAGATCAAGTACAGACCGCCGACGAGCTTGACCCCGGTGAAGGCGATCGATGATGCCACCACGACAGCTGAGAGACCGGCCACGGCCGCGAGCACGTGGACGACGGTCGCGGCATGCACACCGAGCACCGAGACGAGCCCGGCGCGGGTCCCCTGGGCCCCACTGCGGGCGACGATGAACAGGACAGCCGGGCCCGGAATCAACAGGAGGACGAGGGAGGCGGCGACGAAAACCGGCAGGGACGACAACGCTGGCACGTCCGCAGAATAGAGCCCGTCCTCGACGATCACCGCCGTGATTTCCGAAGCTGAACGGCCGTCGACGCCGCCTGAGCGTCAGCTGGCGAGACCCAAGTGACCGGCAACCGCATTGACGGTCGCGGGCGGCTTCGTCCACCGAGCTGCGACGACGGTCATCTCAGCGATCGCCTCGTCGAGGCACGTCATGAAGAGTCTGCGTGAATCGATGGCTCCAGCGACCGTCGTGACACCGAGGTAGACGGTGCTGTCGTAGGTGAACAGTGTGATGTTGACCGCGGCGCCGGCCGGTGGACCGAAGGCGTAGAACTCCTCCACGTGCTCCCCGGCGAGGTACAACGGACACGGCGGCCCGGCGACGTTCGACGCGAGCACATCGACGCCCTTCATCATCCCACCGATGACACGACGCGAGATCGGAACGCCGAATCGCTGGATCGCCGCGGAGACGGAGTTGACCCACCGCAGCGCCGGCTCATCGCGTACCGCAGCGAGATGCTTGGTGACGCGTCGCAGCCGGCTCTCGGTGTCGTCGTTGCCGACGTCCATGACGATGCGCGCCGGAACGAACTGATTCCCCGCCCGGTCGGCGGTCGCCGCATCGCGAATGTTGATCGGCATGTGGATCCGAATGCGATCGCAGTCCGTTCCGTACCGTTCGTGGTAGCGGTCGAGGGTGTCGAGCACGAGCGCGATGAACGCGTCGTTCAGGCTTCCACCCGTCTGCTTGCCGGCGAGGCGGAGGGTCGCGAACGGCAGTGATTGCACATCGAGGCAGAGGTCGCTCGATCGGCCGGTCATCAACCGACTCAGCGGCGTCCGCGCCGGCATGACGAGCTTCATGATCGACAGCGCGCTGCGAACCGCCGATCGTGTCGTGGCGGCAGGATGACGAATGAACGTCGAAGCACGTCGCGGCGCGCGGGCCACCGGCGTGGGCAGCTTGACGACATCGCTCAACGCGGGACGGTGTCGCGGGTTCGGCTCGAGATCTGCCAAAGCCGCCAGCATCAACATGAGTCCGACGCCGTCGGCGATCGCGTGGTGCAACTTCAACACGAGCGCACCGCGTCCATCCGCGAGTCCGGAGAAGATGCCGAGTTGCCACAGCGGGCGTGATCGCTCGAACGGTTCGCGGACCCATTGTTGGGCACGTGCGAGGACGTCGTCGCGGTCGGCGGCGCCCCCGAGGTCTTGGTACCGGTAGTGATGATCGACGTCGAACTGCTCGGCGTCGACCCAACGCGGGCGAGGCCGGTCGTCGACGACGCGCTGACGCAGGCGTGGCAGTTGCAGCACCATGCGATCGACGGTGGCCCGCATCCGCTCGGGTGAAGGGGGACGTTCGAGGAACCACACGCTCATCACGGTCGAGCGAAGTTGTGGGTCCTGTTCGATGTGCCAGATCAACGCATCGCTGCTGCTCATGGTCTCGTCGTACGTGATTCGGCTCATGAGCGTCTCCAACGTTGCATCACAGGGCATACCCTCCGACCGGAGGTTCTACTCGACTATCGGTACGAATCATCCCTCCATTGAGTGATTGCTCGATTCGTTCGAGGAGGCGAAGCGCCGTTCGAGCGGATAAGGTCAACCGTCAGCCGTCGACGGCGGCTCACTTGTTGAAGGAAAAAAGGCAATGGCCACTGGCACCGTAAAGTTTTTCAATGCCGAAAAAGGTTTCGGCTTCATCTCTCGAGAAGGCGGCAGCGACGTGTTCGTCCACTTCTCCAACATCGAAGGCAGTGGCTACAAGTCGCTGAACGAAGGCGACCAGGTCGAGTTCGAAGTAGCTCCCGGCAAGAAGGGCGAAGAAGCCCAGAAGGTTCGCCTCATCTAGTCCGCGTTCCGCTCGTCGGCTCTGGCAACTATCGGCCCGAGCCGACGCAGCTGCGTCACATGCCGAGGACTCAGCTCCTCGAGGCTTGCGACGCCCAATAGACGCATCGTTCGTTCGAGTTGGTCGGCGAGTATGTTGATCGCCCGTTCCACCCGGCACGTCCTCCTGCCATCAGCCCATAGAGGTACGCGCGGCCCACGAAGGTCATGCGCGCGCCCAGCGCCACGCACGCGACCACGTCAGCGCCCGACATGATTCCGGTGTCGACGTGCACCTCGACATCCGAGCCGATCTCGCGCACGACGTCCGGCAGCAGATGAAACGGGATCGGCGCGCGATCGAGCTGGCGGCCACCGTGGTTCGACAACAGCACGGCGTCCACCCCCATCGACGCGACCTTCTTGGCATCCTCGAGCGTCTGGACACCCTTGACGACGACCTTGTTGGGCCATTGCTCGATGATCCACGCGAGGTCGTCGAAGCTGAGCGTCGGGTCGAACATCGTGTCCATCAACTCCGCCACGGTGCCATCGAAACGATCGAAGCTCGCAAAGCTCAATGGCTCGGTCGTGAGGAAGTCGATCCACCACGCCGGCCGCGGGATCGCGTTCAACACCGTTGACGCCGTGATGGACGGTGGAATCGTGAGACCGTTGCGCTTGTCGCGGATTCTCGCGCCACCGACGGGCACATCGACAGTGATCAGGAGGGTGTCATAGTTGCAGGCGGCCGCTCGCTCGAGCAGTGCCATCGATCTGTCGCGATCCCTCCACATGTAGAGCTGGAACCAGTTCCGGCCGTTTGGGTTCGCTGCCTTCACGTCTTCGATGGAGGTGGTGCCGACCGTCGACAGCGCGAACGGAATTCCGGCCGCGCCGGCGGCGGCCGCACCGGCACGCTCGCCCTCGGTGTGCATCATCCGCGTACAGCCCGTTGGCGCAATCCCGAACGGGTATGCCGCGGGTGCGCCGAGGACGTTCCACGACGTCGAGAGTCGAGCAACATCGCGAAGGATCGCCGGGTGGAACTCGATGTCCTCGAATGCCTGCCGTGCGCGCGCCAACGACAACTCCGATTCCACGGCGCCGTCGGTGTAGTCGAACGCGGCTCGTGGAGTGCGTCGTTTGGCAATCGCTCTGAGGTCGTAGATGGTGTGCGCCCTGGCGAGTCGGCGAGCCGTCGTGTCGAGCTCGGGAGCGTCTGCTCGGCTTGCCGAGGGCCCGCCGGCCGACGGCGGCGTTCTGTGCGAACGACCTCGTGGCGCTCGGCCTTCTGCAGCAGATGACGCGAACCGGCGTCGACGTGCCGCAGGATCTCGCGATCGTGGGATACGACGACATTGCGTTCGCGGGTGCGGCAGCGGTACCCCTCAGTTCGGTTCGTCAGCCACGTGAGCTGCTCGGGCGCACGGCCGCGGAGCTACTGCTGGCGGAGAGCAAGGACCTCGACGACCACGTGCACGAGCAGGTCCTCTTCCATCCCGAGCTCGTCGTTCGAACGTCGTCGTTGTCGCGCGGCGCTCAGTCAGCCTCAGCGGGTTAGTCGCGGGCGATGTCGGCGCGCTAGCCGCGCACTGGCGCGCTCGCGTTGCAACCGAGCATGTAGCGAAGCCTCGGCGAGAACGCGGCGGCCTGCTCCGCAGTCATCGGCGTGCGAAGGTCGACGAACGGCTTCACCCACGACCGTCCGTATTGGATGATGACGCCGTTGCGGACGCCGTCGGTCACGTTCTCGCCGTGGCGATGCCACGTCTGCGACAGCCACATCGCAATCGATCCGGCCGGGCCCTCGAGCACGGCTTCGTTCTCCAGCGCTCCTCGACCCGAGGGCGGCTTGCGCTGGGTGTGATTGCTTCCCGTCACGACATGCGTCGCGCCGTTGTCGATGGTGAAATCGTCGAGCATCCACGCGGTCTGGATCCCGAGCGTGAAGTTCGGCAGCGGCTCGGCGATCTGCGTCAGCGGAGAGTCGACATGCCAACCGGCGCTGTTCGTGTGCGGGCCGACGTGGTTCACGCTCATATCGAGGACGATCGCATCGCGGCCGAGCGCGATGTCCATCATCGACAGCACGACGGGGTGCTCGACAAGAGGAGCGAACGCGACGTCTTTGTTGATGAGGTTGAAGATCCGTTGTGAACGATCACCGTCGAACAACGACGGGATGTGGATGAAGCTGATGCACACATCGTTCGCACCGACGGGCCACGGTGTGTCGAACTCCTCGGCCTGACGGTGGCGGATGCGGTTCTTCATCCGTTCGATCTCGTCGTGGCCGCTGTGCCAATACTCGAAGTCGACCTCTTCCGCCTGATCGACGTCGACCGACGCCTGGCCCGGATCAACCGGGTGCTCACGTTCGTGGGCCAGGATTCGCTCGACGCGGTCGCGGAGGTCGGCGACCAATCCCTTGTCGATGAGGTTCGGGATCACGACGTGGCCGTTGGTGTTGAGCTCTTCGAGCGCGTGGTTGGCGTCGACGTTCGATTCGATCAGCATGTGCTCACCTCTCGTGCTTCTACGTGGGTCAAGCATGCCACAGGCGCCCGGCAACCGATAGAGCGCTCTACAGCCGTCGCAGGTATTCGTCTGCGGCTTCCGGGCCCATGTCGCGAAGCTGCTGTTCCTTGAACGCTTCGCGCATCTTCGCGCGCGGGTGGATGTAGCCGGCGCCGACCACCGTTTCGCCTTGGCCGCACATGACGTAACGCGAGATCCGTTGACCGTGGGGTGACAGCTTCTTCCACTGTTCGTAGGGCATCGATCGGATCACCGCCTCGCTGCGGAACCATGGTGCGAAGTACTCGATGTTCGGCGCGGCGCGCACCTCGCGCGACAGGTTCGGGGTACCGCCGTGCCAGCACCGCAGATCGCGGAAGATGCCGGATCCGGCCGGCGCCGGACAGACCGTGCTGAACTTCATCCACTCCGGTTCGTTCGCGAGGTTGGGGATCGGACTGCGCGAGTTCTGCGTACCGGGTATCTGTCGCGTCGGTCCGTTCTCCGGCGTGAGGTCGACCATCGGAAAGTTGATCGTCACTGCTGGGACCGGCAGTTCCCGCGTCGTGATTCGACCGGTCGGGTCGTGCGGTTCGGTCCAGACGTTGTCGGAGTGGAGGCCCTGATACTCGATTGCACCGGGCATCGCGACGTCGCCGCCGGCACCGATGAGGATGTAGTTGAGCGATCCGAAGATTGCTTCGAGGATGGGTGTCGTGGTCGGCATGTCAACGAGCTCGACCCACTCGTCGACGTGCAACATGTGGCGCGACGCCGAACTGCTGCCGAACGAGAACCGATGCGGGAGCCCTCCTGCGCCGCCACCAGCGGCACACGTCGGATCGACCGCGAGCATCTCGTCGAGCGCGCGTTGCGTCGCGGCGCGCATGCGGGCAAGTTG
>DASWRR010000650.1:0-2270 GCA_036403055.1 Ilumatobacteraceae bacterium
CTTCGCTCACCGCATCAAATTCATTTGCTGGACCATCCTCAAACTTCACGCTAGAGCGCCCACCAATGCGTTCTGCCAAAGCATCAGCAGCTTCATCGTCCACATTGACATCGATCAACTCACCAAGGGCGCCGAGGCGAGACGCGGCAGGCCGAGCAGCAGACATAGAACCACGTACGAAGGCATTGTTCGCTATACCGATCGTCGCCGCTTCTCCTATCGCTGCCTTTGCGATTGCTGATTCCGCTTTAAGACCAGTTGCGAGCAGAACGATGTCGGCTGACGCGTCTTCAGCGCCTTCCGTCGGATATAGCAGTCTTCCTGAAGCGTCGAGCCCATA
The DNA here is from genome assembly GCA_036403055.1 of Ilumatobacteraceae bacterium. Taxonomy (GTDB): domain Bacteria; phylum Actinomycetota; class Acidimicrobiia; order Acidimicrobiales; family Ilumatobacteraceae; genus JAENVT01. The sequence continues at coordinate 341 of DASWRR010000650.1, forward strand.
GTTGTGCGTCGGCAGGATGACCGGGGTATGCGGGCCAACCTGCACACCTTGCTTGCGCATTCGTGCGGCAAGAATCTTGGCGACGTTACGGCGATCCAACGCACGCGCCTCTCGCCCCTCGCGCCCAGGGTCAGTGACCGCGTCCCACAAATCATCCACTTTCTGACCGAGGGCTTGAAGTTCCGCCGCGCACTGACGAGGGTCCATCGTGCCCTTACCGCACTCACCCGTTGGGTCTCTACGATTGACGGGATCACCGCCTGCATAGGCATATAGGTTTGAAGAGTCTCGGTATCCCATTGGGTCGGGGGAGAGCCATGTCCCGGTTGTCGGGTCATACCATCGCTCGCGGACGTACACCTTGTGTGTGAACGGCTCGGTGAACGGTTGCGCCTGGAACGATGACGCGAAGAGCGCGGCCACACTCGGATCGCCGGCCTGACTGCCGGTCAGGCTGAGGTTCGGGATGTCGTACGAGACGTTCGTGCGCGTTTCACCCGGCTGGAGGGAGCTGATCAATGAGGTCACGTTTGCCAGCGACTCGCGGACCTCGATCGGCAGCGTCGAGGAGCTGAAGACTGGCTTGCTCGCTGTGGCCCACGCGGGTGCCGGAAGGAACTTTGTTTCGGCGGCCCAGACGCTTGCGCGGAGACTGCTGGTCGCAGCGATGGAGAGCGACGCCGGCGCGTGTGAGACGCCGCCGATCGCTACCGGCGTGGGGTCGGAGAGGGTGGTCCAATCCGAGGCAGTTAGTGTCCAGGTGACGGTGAATGGGTCATTCGGATCGAGAGCCGGGGTTGCTGTCGAGGTACGGAGGACCGTGCCGTTCGCATCCACTACCGACAGGCGCGTGCCGCCGCTGAGCGATGGGGACGCGAGCTGCTCGGTCGAGCGCATGGCAACCTTCACGGACTGAAGAGTACCTCCGGCATCCTTCGATCCGGTAATCTCGACGTGATCGATCGCTCCGCCCGACAGGTCGAACCGCGCGCCGCCATATGGATCGGTGGTGATGCTGCGGGCCACGATCTCGCCCGCATTGTTCAACACCACCTGCAGCGATCCGCCCGCCGCTTCGTCGTAGACCGGATACAGGCTCTTGACCGGCGCAGGCGTTCCCGGCGCGTGCGGCGCCGTCGTGTCGATCATCGAGATCCGGATCGGATCGTCGTATCCCATCTCGCCGTGGATGAACTGCTTGACGATGTTCGCGTTCGGATCGTTGGGAACGAAACTCGCTCCCGCTCGCACGATCGTCATCAATCGGTCCGCCACCGGATCCCAGATGAAGGTCGTCTCCGCCGGTAGACCATCCTCGGCCAGGATGCCGTCACGACTCTCGGTCTGCCAGGCGAGCGCATTGATGTCCGGCACCGGCATCACCGGCACGCTCGCTGCCTCGGCAGTGCGGCCGACGAGACGATTGCGGCTGTCGTAGTCGTAGCGAATGCGACGAATCACCGTGCCCGCGGTGGCCGGCTTCTCCATCGTCCACACCAACCGTCCCTTCACGTTGTAGTTGTAGAGGAAGATGCCGTCATCGATCAGCTCCGACTTCCCGCCATAGTCGAGCGTGCGCGTCGCGCCGCCGGTGGGCGTGACGGAGCCGATCTTGTGGCCCGGCGCCGGCGTGGCAGTCATGCCCGGCGGATCGATCGAGGCGACGTTGACGCCGTGGTTGGTCAGAATGTTCGTGGTCGCGGCATCGAGCGCCGGCACGCGCACCTGCGATACTCGGAAGTCCGCGTCATCCGGCCCCTCGGCTGCCGCTCCCGGCGACTTCGGCTCCCCGTGCGCGAACGGCGGCATCGCCGAGGCGCTGGCGGCGGTGATGAAGCCGGCCAACCTTCCGCGTTCGTCGTACGTGTAGCCGGAGTGCCTCGTGTCGGACGACACGCCCAGAAGCTGCGCGTCCCCGACCTGCAGGCTG
>DASWRR010000651.1:0-6991 GCA_036403055.1 Ilumatobacteraceae bacterium
ACTCGTCGCGGTGCCACCACTTGTCCCGCCGATGGGTGTGCTGAACCACGCGACGATTGCAGCGTTCAACGAGGTCTGGTTCCGCAAGTCGCCGAACCGCCGAACGGGTGAGATCCAGGGGATCGGCGCGTTCTTCCACCCGCTGGATCTCGTCGGATCATGGAACCGCCTGTACGGCCGGCGCGGCATGATGCAGTACCAGTTCGTGGTGCCGTTCGGCGAGGAAGACGCGATGCGCACCGTCGTCGAGCGTCTGTCGGCCAGCGGTGCGGCGAGCTTCCTCGCGGTGCTCAAGCGCTTCGGCGCCGGGAACTGCGGTCCGCTGAGCTTTCCGCAAGCGGGATGGACGCTCGCGCTCGACGTGCCGGCAGCGTCTCGGGGGCTCGGCGATCTGCTCCACGGCCTCGACCGTGTGGTGCTCGACGCCGGCGGACGGCACTACTTCGCCAAGGATTCGCACATGACGGCCGAGTCGGTTCGCCGCGGCTATCCGCGACTCGATGAATGGAAGGCGATCCGTGACGAGGTTGATTCGCACCACGTCTGGCAGAGCGATCTCGGCCGTCGTCTCGGACTGATCGCCGACGGACTGCGCGACGCCGATCGCCGAAGTTCGATGTGATGCAGAACGCACTCGGCCAACCTCAGACGATCGTGCTCCTCGGCGGGAACAGCGACATCGGTCTCGCGATCGTGCGTCGCTTGATCGGCCCGACGACGACCGCTGTCGTGCTCGCATGTCGTGACGTCGAGCGCGGCGAGCGTTCGGCTGCAGGTTTGCGGCACGACTCGCTCGCGGTTGATGTCGTCCACTTCGACGGAGTGGACACCGAGCGTCACAGCGATCTCGTCCGCGAGATCGCTGTGAAGTACGGCGACATCGACGTTGCCGTAGTCGCGTTCTCGTTGCTCGGCAAGGGAGAAGTCACCTCGGTGGACCCGATCGCTGCCGCGGAGATCGCGGAGGTGAACTTCACCGGCGTTGTCACGAGCACGATTGCCGTCGCCAACCAGATGCGCATCCAAGGGCATGGCGCGATCGTGATGCTCAGCAGCGTCGCCGGTGAGCGCGTCCGGCGCGCCAATCCGGTGTACGGAGCGACGAAGGCCGGCATCGACGGGTTCGCCCAGGGCCTCGGCGACGTGCTCGCCGACGATGGTGTGCACATGTTGATCGTCCGCCCAGGTTTCGTGATCTCGCAGATGACGACGGGCCTGAAGGCCGCACCCTTCTCGACGACACCCGAGAAGGTTGCCGGCGCGACGGCACGCGGGCTACAGGGTCGACGGCGGATCGTGTGGGTACCCGGCGTTCTTCGGTATGTCTTCTCGGTGCTTCGCCATCTGCCCGCCCCGGTGTGGAGACGCTTGCCCCTTGGCTGACATCGCGATCCCGACGATCGATCAGCTGGCCGACGAGATGATGTCGGTCGGTGTGCGCCGCGTGCACGTGCTCGCATGGCGCGACCTCGACGATCCCGACGCGGGCGGGTCGGAGGTACACGCCGACGAGTTCATGACTCGATGGGCCGCGGCCGGGTTGGACGTGACCCATCGGACGTCGGCAGCGATCGGCCAACCGTCAACCGCGGATCGCAACGGGTATCGCGTCGTACGGCGGGGGAGCCGTTACTCGGTGTTTCCTCGAGCGGTCGGCAGCGAGTGGGTCGGTCGAATGGGCGGCTACGACGCGCTGGTCGAGGTGTGGAACGGCGTGCCATGGATGAGCCCGTTGTGGTGCCGCAAGCCGCGCATCACCTTCCTTCATCATGTGCACGGACCGATGTGGGATCAGCTGCTGCCTCGGCCGCTCGCCGGTGTCGGCCGCGCCCTGGAGGCTCGGTTCGCGCCGCCGTTCTACCGACGCTCGCTCACGCTGACGCCATCGGAAGCGACGCGTGACGATCTGCTCGGACTCGGTTTCCGCGCCGACCGCGTCGTCGCTGTCAACAACGGTGTCGACCCGATGTTCCAACCCGGCGGTCACCGCAACGCATCCCCACTCGTCCTGAGCGTGGCCCGGCTCGCCCCGGTGAAACGGCAGGACGAGTTGATCGAGGCCGCGGTCGTGGCCCGCCGCCGTGTGCCCGATCTGCAGTTGGTCATCGTCGGAGACGGACCGTTGCGGCCGGCGCTCGAGGCGCGAGTCGCGTCACATGGCGCCGGGGACTGGGTCTCGTTCGCCGGACGGCTGTCGCATGCCGATCTCGTCGCCGAGTATCAGCGGTCGTGGCTCGTCGCCAGCGCTTCGTTGGCGGAGGGTTGGGGTTTGACGATCACGGAAGCCGCAGCATGCGGCACCCCCTCGGTCGCGACCGATGTCAGCGGCCACCGCAGCAGCATCGTCGATGGTGTGACCGGCGTCCTGTCGTCCCTCGACCGGCTTGGCGAGACGATCGCCGACGTGTTGCTCGACGATCGCCGCCGCAACAAGTTGGCGGCGGCCGGGCTGACCCGCGCCCAGAGGTTGACGTGGGACGCATCGGCACTCGGAATCCTGTCTGCGTTGCACGGGCAGGTGTGGCTTCGCTCGCCGCTCTAGTGCGCCGATCTAGTGGGGTAGCAGCCGGGTCGCGAACTTCACGGCGCGCAACGCGCCCTGCTTCGTGATCGTGCGGTGGGCCGACCGGCCTTCCCGTGAGGCATCGGCGCGGTGCGAGACGTACCAGTCGTAGCTGTCGGCGAGCATCTCCTCGTTGGACCATGTCGGCTGCCATCCCAAGGCATCGCGGACGTGATCGATGTCGAACCACAACGACTTCGAGTACATCAGCCAGTGGTAGGGGGCGAACGGCGCGACGTGGGCGGCGGCCGCCGCATGCATCAACGCAGCAGCCGGCCGAGCAGGAAGTGACCTGACGCGCGTTCCGGTCTTCGCATGCGCGCACAACGACTCCAGCGATTCGCGCATCGTCCCGAAGCGATCCGTGCCGGCGTTGAACACCGAGGGCCCCGCAACGGATGCGGCGCGAATGCAGACGTCGGCGAGGTCGTCGGCGTGGATGAACTGATATCGGTTGCTGCCGTCACCGAGCACGAAGATGTCGGCGCTGTCGGCGACCCACTCGAACAGGATCCCGAAGATCCCGAGCCGGCCGTGGCCGAGGATCGTGCGAGGCCGGATGATCGTGACGTCGAGACCCTTCGACACCGCGTCGAGACAGGCCCATTCCGCCGCCAGCTTGGCGTGCCCATACGCCTCGACCGGCGAGGGCACCGTCGTCGGCAACACCGGGTTCGCGGTTGGGACGCCGAACACGGCACTCGACGACGTGTGCACCACCTTGCGGACGCCCGCTCGGGCGGCCTCGTTCAGCAACAGGACGGTGCCATCGACGTTCACCGTTCGCAGCAACTGGTCGTCTCTCGCGAGCGGAACCTGGGCAACGTTGTTGAACACGACGTCGCAGCCGGCGACGGCGCGAGCGACGACGTCTCGGTCGCGGATGTCGCCGAGCACGACATCGACATCGGCCGGGCGATCGTCCGAATCGTTGAGGTCGAGCACGCGAACACGATGCCCGGCGGCCGCCAGCCGGTGGACCAGTAACGAGCCGAAGTAACCGCTGCCGCCCGTCACCAGGCTGGTCGGCGGTCGAGATGTCACAGCTCGATCCCTTGCCCGACGCACCAACGAATGCTCTGCCGCATGCCCTCGTACAACTCGATCTTCGGGTCGTAACCGAGATCCCTGCGCGTCACCGAGATGTCGCACGCGATCGTGTGGTTCATCTCGCCGAGGACGTGGAGTTGCTGCTGGTACCGACCCATCCGCTGGACGATTCGGTCGCCGATCTCGGCGACGCGTCCGGCGATCGCGGGCAATCGTGTCGATGGCGGTTTCACGGTGAACCCCTCGTCGGCCAATGCGCGGCCGACGGTGGCGACGATCTCGTTGACGGTGTACGCCCGTTCGTCGGCGACCCAGTACCCCTTGCCACGCGCCGCAGGAGTGAGCTCGGCGGCGACGACGCCGTCGACGAGGTTGTCGATGTACACCATCGACCTGCGTTGTTCGCCGTCGCCGACGACAGGAAATTTCCCCGTCCGCACGAGCCGGAAGAACGTCGTCTGGCGCGGCGGTTGAAAGGGTCCGTAGAACCATGGCGGACGAACGATTGTCGCGTCGAGACCGTTTTCGATCGCGTCGATCACGGCGAGCTCTGCTTGCATCTTCGACCGTCCGTACCCGTAGTACGGGTGGTACGGCTCGATCGCCCGAAACGTGTCATCGGAGTGCGGGTTGGTCCCGAACGGGCTGTTGGACGAGACGTGCACCATGCGTCGCACGCCATGGTCGAGCGCAGCGAGTGCCACGTTCAGCGTGCCGTTCGCGTTCACCTCGTAGAACTGGCGAGTTGCCGTCGGATGGATGATCCCGGCGGTGTGGATGATGTCGACGTCGTTGCCCGTTCCGTGCAGCAGCCGGGCGGCGGTATCGGGTTTGGCGATGTCACCGACCACCACGTCGCAGTTGCCGGCGACTTCGAGCGCCCTCGCCTCGGCCGTCGTGTGCGCAAGCAGGCGCAGGTGTGGTCGCGACGGATCGCCGACGAACCGGTCGACCAGTGCGCGCCCGAGCCAGCCCGTGGAGCCGGTGATCACCGTGACGCGAGGCGGCACGCGTCGTTCATCCACCGGGTCGCTCCGATCTGGCGAACCGCCGTGCGTTGCGGATCGCCAACGCCATGACCGTGCCCTGCGGGTTGACGCCCGGTGCGGTCGGCAACAGCGACGCATCGTTGACCCACACGTTCGTGGTGCCGTGCACGCGACCGAACGAGTTCGCCCCGCACCTGTCGGTGTCCTCTCCCATCGGGACCGTCGAGCAGAGATGCACCGTCATGACGCTCGCCTTCGCTGCGGAGAACTGCGACTGCATCGTGGCGAGATCTGCGCGCCGACGCACGAGTGGGGCGCCGCGATACGACGGATACACGGCGTCGGCACCCGCCTCCAGCATCAGCAACGCGAGTCGGGCGAGCCCACTGCCGAGCAGGGCGCGATCGCGTCGTGTCAACGCGTACGTGACGATCGGATCGCGCATGCCGCGCACTGCCATCACCTTGCCCCGCCCTTCACTGGTGATCGCCGCGTAGTAGACGCTCATGCGGCGCCAGTCCGTGATCGCGTGTGAGAACGTCCGCCACTGGTCGCTCAAGGCGAGCGCCACGAGGCCGGGCTGGCTCGCTGAACCACCGAAGGAGAGATCTGGCGCGAACTCCTTGACCTGATGCACCGGAACATCGTTCGGTACGTTGAGGTCGTCGGCGAATCGCGCAGCCAGCTTGACCGTCGGGTGGACCGCGAGCGTTCGACCGATGTGTCCAGCGATCCGCGATCGCTGCAACAGTGCGGGGGATTGGATGGCGCCGCCGCAGACCATGACGTGGCGGAACGAGATGGTGCCGCGGGACCCATCGTGCATCGTCGTGGATGCACTCCGCGACGTGCCGCGGTGCATCTCCAACGCGTCGACGCGGCAACCCGTGACGAGGCGTGCACCGGCGTCGATGGCACGCGGCAGATACGTCCGCGTCATGCTCTGGCGCTTCCCGCCGTTGTGCTCTCCGTCGCCGTACTTCATCCATCTCGGGATCTCGCTGTTCTGCCAGCCCAGTGCATCCGCACCGCGCCGCAGGACGTCGCTCGGCGCGCTCAGAGCGCCCGGAACCGTCGAGACGCTCAGCGCTGTTTCGACTTCGTCGGCGATCGATGCGACCTCGTCGTGATCGAGGTCGGCGATGCGATAGTCGATGGCCCACCGTGCCAGAACATCGTCGGGCGGTCGACGGTAGAGCCCGCTGTTGATCTCCGTACCGCCGCCCGCGCAGCAGCCTTCGGTGTACGCGATGGACGGCAGGCCGAGCGCGACCGTGACACCACCGGACCGGTACTGCCGATCCATCTGCTCGAGTGAGAACGGCGCGACGCTGCCTTGTTCGGTCCAGTCGCCTTCCTCGACCACGAGCACGTCGAAGCCCGCTTCGGCGAGAACTGCGGCCGTGGTCGCTCCGCCGGCGCCCGATCCGATCACCAGCACTTCGGCGTCCATGTGGGTTGCTGAACCCGTGGTCACGACGGTGCACCGCTCGGATGTGTGTCGGGCCAGCGTTCCCAGATGTACGCGTACCCGAGCGAGCGGACGAGGCGCGGGTACTCGCCGAGCAGCGGCAGCGGTCTCGCGATCAGGAACCTTGTTGCAACCTGTCCACCAGGCACGCGCGCGACGGCCTTGTAGAACAGTCCGATCACGGTGATGCCGAATCGGGTGAAGCTCGGGACCGTCGATGTGCGGCGTTGGACGAAGCGCACGACTTCTGCACGGCGTTCCGCAGCCAGGTCGGGGAGGTCGGCGGCGAGCAACATCTCGGCAAAGGGACCGACGATCGAGTCGAGCCGAAGAGGAGACGAAGCCGGGGCCATGCGAGCCGGTCAGGTTAGCTGGATGGCCCGTCGGTGAGGGGTGCCCGGATCACGACGCCGACTACGCTCGCTGCCCGTGCGTACCGTCGTCGTGTTGCCGACATTCAACGAGGCGGAGAACATCATCGGCTTTCTGCAGGCGGTGCGCACGTCGATGCCCGACGCCGACATCTTGGTGGTCGACGACAACAGTCCGGACGGCACGGCCGCACTGGCGGAGGAGACCGCGGCGGAGCTCGGTCGGATCAAGGTGCTGCGCCGCGCCGGCAAGCAGGGTCTCGGCGCTGCGTACCGGCACGGGTTCACCGTTGCGTTCGACGAGGGATACGAGGCGGTGGTCTCGATGGATTCCGACTTCTCGCATGATCCCGCCGTGATTCCGGCGATGGTGATACTGATCGAAGCGGGCGCCGATGCGGTGATCGGATCGCGGTACGTGCCCGGCGGGTCGACGGTCGACTGGCCGATGCGCCGTCGCCTGTTGTCTCGATGGGGCAACCGTTACACCGCGGCGGTGCTGCGCCTTCCGGTGAGCGACTGCACGTCGGGGTTCCGCGCCTATCGC
>DASWRR010000652.1:0-8766 GCA_036403055.1 Ilumatobacteraceae bacterium
GTGTCGATCTTCGTCAACCCGTTGCAGTTCAACCGGCCGGACGACTTCGACAAGTACCCGCGACCGATCGATGCCGACGTCGCCGCGTGCCGGAACGCAGGTGTCGACGCGGTGTATGCGCCGACGGCTGCGGCGATGTACCCGCCCGGTTTCCAGACCCACGTCGAGCCGGGACGGTTGGCGGACTCGCTGGAAGGCGCCGGACGGCCGGGGCACTTCCGTGGCGTCACGACGGTTGTCGCCAAGCTGTTCGGGGCTATCCAGCCGGACGTCGCGGTGTTCGGCCGCAAGGACTTCCAACAACTCGCGATCATTCGCCGGATGGTCGCGGACCTCGACATGGCCGTCGAGATCGTCGAGTCGCCGACCGTTCGGGATGTGGACGGCGTCGCGATCTCGAGTCGCAACGAGCGCCTCGCTCCCGATGACCGGCGCGCCGCTCGATGCATCAACGAGGCACTCACTCTCGTCGGGGATGCGGTTCGCGCCGGCGAGTCGGACGCCGCCACATTGGCATCGCTTGCTCGAGATCACATCGCCGCCGAGCCTCGCGCTCGACTGGAGTACGTCGACATCGTCGACCCTGACACGCTCGATCCCGTCGCCATCGTCCGACAGCCGGTGGTCATGGTTGTCGCCGCGTGGTTCGGCGATGTCCGCCTGATCGACAACGTTGCTCTGATCGCGTGACGAGACCGGTCAGCGGTTGGGGACCCATCCACTGAGCGCGATCGCCATCGCGACAGCGTTCAAGATGGCATGCGCGATCATCGTCGGTGCGATGCGACGAATGAGGAACGCAGCACCGCCGAGCACGCATCCCACAGACGCCAGCACCAGGATCAACCCGATGTTGCCCTTGCCGCGAATCGGGTCGAAGTGGGCGAGGCCGAACAGGATGCCCTGCACGGCGATCGCGACCGCGGCCCGATTGCGCGACAGCAAACCGCGCAGCATGACGCCGCGAAAGACGATCTCCTCGGCAATCGGAGCGGCCACCACTGCCAGTACCAGCAGCGAGACGACGTAGCCGCGGTCGGCGTGCAGCTGGGACACATCTTTGACGTTGCTCGTGAAGGGGACGCGCAAGCCGACAACAGCAAGACCGACGACGATCTGGGCAACGAGGCAGGCACCCCATGTGAGCGGCCCCCAACCGGCGTCGACCCATCGGGCCTTGAGGCCGACATCGGAACGGAAGTGGCCGGTCCCCCAGCGGCGGCTGGCGTACCAGCACCACGTCAACGCCGGAACGTACCCGACGAACGCGAGGATCGCGACGTAGACGGCGATCGGCCACTCGTAGCCGGCGATCGCCTTCAACAGATATCGGCCGCCGGTCAACGACACGAGCAAGGTGATCACCGCTCCCCACGCGGCACGCATCGGCAGGACAGGATGCGGCTGTGATTCGGGAACCCACGACGCGGCGTGCCCCGTCCACGACCGGCCGTCCCAGTAGCGCACCCCGGTTTCGTTCCACGGATCCGGGAACCAGCCGGTCGGTGTCGGCAGCATCGACGCCAGCGTACGGCTCGCTTCGACGCATTGCGTAGTGTCGAGCCGATGACCGACCCCCGCGCAGTTTCCTTCTGGCTCGACTCGCTTCCCGCCGATCACAACATGGCGACACGGCCGCAGTTGCCGGGCGACGCCACCGCCGACGTGGCGATCGTCGGTGCCGGCTACACCGGTCTGTGGACTGCGTACTACTTGCAGCAGATCGACCCGGCCCTGCGCATCGTGCTGGTCGACGCCGAGTTCGCCGGCTTCGGCGCGAGTGGCCGCAACGGGGGCTGGCTGTCGGCGCTGCTGCCGATGAGCTTCGAGGCGATGGCGAAGGAGCATGGACGCGATCAGGCAGTTGCCCTGCAACGCACGATGCATGCGTCCGTCGACGAGGTCGCCCGCGTCACCGAGAAGGAAGGGATCGACTGTCATCTGGCGAAGGGCGGTTACCTCAACCTGACCCGCAACGAACCGCAGGTGCGACGGGTCCACGAACTGCTCGCGTACTACCGGTCGTGGGGGTTCGGTGAAGAGGACTATCGCTGGCTCGACGCGACGGAAGCGAGCGCTCGGCTCAACGCGAGCAACGTGCTCGGCGCCGGTTACACGCCGCATTGCGCCGCGATCCACCCCGCACGCTTGGTTCGGGGGCTCGCCGAAACGGTGGAAGCCTCCGGCGCGACGATCTACGAGCAGACGCGCGTCGTGGAGATGGGTGATCGGACGTTGAAGTGCGAAACCGGGACGATCACCGCCGACGTGGTCGTGCGGGCCACGGAGGGGTTCACCGCGCGGCTCCGCGGTCAACGTCGAACCGTCGCGCCGATCTACTCACTCATGATCGCGACGGAGCCGCTTCCCGACTCGTTCTTCGACGAGGTCGGTTGGGCGCAGCGCGAGACGTTCAACGATGATCGCCGGCTCATCATCTACGGACAGCGAACCGCCGACAACCGCATCGCGTTCGGAGGACGGGGGGCGCCATACCACTTCGCCTCGGCGATCAAGCCCGAGTTCGACCGTCACGCACCCGTGCAGGATTCTCTTCGCACACTGCTCGGCGAGCTGTTCCCGGCGCTCGGCGACGCCAAGGTCACCCATCGCTGGGGTGGGCCGATCGGCGCACCGCGCGACTGGTTCTGCTCCGTCGGGTTCGACGAGGCTGCAGGGCACGCCTGGGCCGGTGGATACGTCGGCGACGGTGTCACGACCACGAACCTCGCCGGGCGAACGTTGGCCGATCTGATCACGAAACGCGACACCGACCTCGTCGCGCTGCCGTGGGTCAACCACCGTTCGCGCAAGTGGGAACCAGAACCGTTTCGGTGGCTCGGCATCAACACGATGTTGCGCCTACCGATGGCCGCTGATCGGTACGAGGAGCGAACCGGCAAGACGGAGAAGTGGCGCAGCAAGATCCTCGAGCGGTTCGTCGGGCACTAGCCCGGAAACGCCGCGGGCAGCGTGTCGGCGTACAGCCACGTGGCGAAGAACTTCGTCAGATCCATGCCCGAGACCCGGTTCGCAAGCGCAACGAAATCCTCAGTCGTTCTCGACGAGCCCTTGTTGTCAGCGACCCACCGGCGGAGCAGCGTGAAGAACAGGTCGTCGCCGATCGTCTTGCGCAGCGCGTGGAGGACGACGGCGCCACCCTCGTAACTGTCGTAGCCGAACATCTCCGGCACGGTCGGATCGGCAGTTGACCCTGGTATGCGACCGAGGAGACCCGCATTCGCGAGCGAGTCGACGGTCCCCATTCCGATGTGCTCCAGCCACATCCACTCCGCGTACGTCGCAAAGCTCTCGTTGAGCCAGATGTCCTTCCACCGCGCCGGCGACACGGCATCCCCGAACCACTGGTGGGCGAGCTCGTGCGACAAGAACAGCTGCTGCGGCGAGTCCAGACGGCCCGACGCGAAATCGGCACGGCTGAACGTCGGTCGCTCGGTCGTCTCCATCGCCAGACCCTCGAAGCTGTCGGTGATCGCGATGCCGTAGCGGTCGAACGGATATGGCCCGAAGTAGTCGTCGAAGAAGTCGATCTGGTCACTGATCGTGTCGAGGTACGGCTGCATCGTCGTGCGATCCTTCTGCAACACGACGCTCAGCAGCGGCAGGTTGTCGGGCCCGACGCCGTCGACGAGCGTGTAGTCGCCGATCAGCAGTTGGACGAGGTAGGTCGCCGTCGGTTGGTCCTCCTGCCAGATCCACGTGTCACCACCGGGGCTCGAGGTGTGGTCGATGAGAGCACCGTTCGCGACACCCGTCTTGCCCGCATCGACGTGCAGATCGAAGCGGAAAGTCGCCTTGTCGCTCGGATGGTCGTCACACGGCACCCAGGTGTGCGCCCCCTCCGGTTCGTCGAGCACATACGCGCCGGCGGTCGTGGGAAACCATCCGACCTCCTCGCCGGCCTGCGACTTCACCGGCCGCGGCGATACGCGGTACGTGATGTCGACGGCGATGTGCTGGCCGCGCGACAGCCGAGCGTTCGGGGTGATCAAGAGCTCGGGATCGGCCGCCTCGAACTTCGCTGGTTGACCGTCGATGAGCACTTTCGACACGATCGGACCGTCCGAGTCCAACGAGAACTCGTCGCGGTCGTCTGTCATCGCAACATCGAGGTGCACTGTGCCCGAGAGGTCATTGCGCAACGCGTCGTACTGCAGCGCCAACGTGTAGTGCTGCACATCGATGCCCGGGTTCCCGAGCGACGGGAACAACGAATCGCCGATGCCGTTGTCGTCCGTCGGCGTCGTCGAGGGAGTCGGCTGCGTCGAGTCAGTCGACGGATTCGAGGTGGTGCTCAGCTGCGGCGATGGCTCGGTCGACGGTGTCGATCGCGCCTCGGTCGAGACGACGCCCGGCGGAGTCGCGCACGCCGCGAACGTCGTGAGACATGCCGCCAACAACACGCAGCCCGGCCGACGATGCACGGCCAGCGACCCTACTGTCAGCGGTGAATGGAGTGGTCGCGCACGTCGGCGCGCAGACGCACGGTGTACACCGAGTCGCCGGACAACACCGCGCCTCGACCGAACAGGCGCCCAGCCTGCCAGTTCGACAGACCGAGCTCCGGCTGATCGAGCGCGAACTGACCGTCGACCCACCGGGTGAAGCCGTTGCCGACGAACGGGGCGTCGACTGCCTCGTAGAACCAGTCGTGCTCGTCGGCGTCGTCACTGATCAATGAAGCGGCAAAGCGGGGACTGGACGAGTTGAACAACTGCACGGCGTCGCCGATCGAATCGACCTCGACGAGCCAGTACTCGGGCGACGATTCCCACTCCCACTCCTCACCGAGCCGCTGCCGGTCGGAGCCCGCAGCGATGTGCATCACGGCCGTGGTGCCGCGCTGCGCGGCGGCACGTTGCGCGGCCTCCTCCACGACCGCACGAAGCTCTTCCGAACGTGTCGCCGGGATGCAGCAGACGTTCATCGTGTTGCACACCTTGCGGTCGAGGGAGTGCTCGACCGCTGACGACAGCACCTTCGCGTCGGCCTGTTGCGACGCAACGATCCACGCGCCTCCGGTGCCGTGCAAGCTGACGGGCACACCGTGCTGGCGAGCAACCGAGCCGAGCTGCGCCACCGCCGCTCCGGATCCACGCGCGACCGCCAGTCCGAGACGCGCATCGGAGAACAGCGCCCACCCCGCGGCGTGTGCCACCGAGTCGACCAGCCGCACGCAGCCGTGCGGCAGACCAGCGGCATCCAACGCCGGAACGACACATCGCCGCACCATCTCGCGTGCTGTGCCGAGCGCATCGCTGCCGATCCGGAAGACCGCGGTGTTGCCGGTTCGCAGCACGCCGGTCGCATCGGCGAACACGTTCGGGCGTCCTTCGAAGACGAACCCGATCACGCCCAACGGTGCCCGCCACGACGACACCGACCATCCTTCGTGGTCGATCGTCGACTGGTGTTGGCGGCGACGGGTCGGCGACGTCGCCCACGCTCGTAGGCCGGCCGCCATGTCGTCGCGCATCGAGCGCGTCAGCTCCAGGCGGGTTGTCGACTTGCCCTTCTGCTGCGCCGCCTCGACATCCGTGCGGTTCGCCGCAAGGACCGGCGCGAAGACGTCGTCGTCGACGACACCGGCAGCGAAGTGCTCGAAGAACGCAGTGATCTGCTCGTCGGTGCGTGCTGCGAGTGCTGCGAAGGCTTCGACCGCCTCGTCGACCGCGGTCGACACCGCCTCGTGCTCGCGTCGCGCGATGTGCAGCAGGTCGCCGGTGTCCTGCACGACGACGAGCCGGTCGCCGGCTGCAAATGCCGCAGCGAGCTCCGCTGAAACCGAGGTCGTCTTGTCGCCGGCGTACACGATCAGTTGGCCCTTGGTGAGGTGCGTGAGCGGTGCCGATCCCCTCGTCATCGGTCGCTCGGTTGCCGCGATCTCATGGCTCGCTAGCGTACGACGCATGGCCACCAACCACCCCGACGACCGGTTGTACTTCCGCCAGTTGCTGTCGGGACGCGACTTCGCCGAGTCCGACCCGATCGCCCAACAGATGGTCAACTTCGTCTACACCATCGGCGATCGCACGACGGGCGAGTGCCTGCTGATCGATCCCGCATACGCGGTCTCCGACCTCGTCGATGCAGTTGCGGTCGACGACATGCGAGTGACCGGCGTGCTCGCAACCCATTACCACGCCGACCACGTCGGTGGATCGATGATGGGGTACTCGATCGAGGGGATCGCCGCGCTCCTCGAGCGGGTCGATTGCCCGATCCACGTGCAGCGCGACGAGGTGCCGTGGGTGCAGCGAACGACCGGTGTGGGCGACGACCACATCGCCGCCCACGATTCCGGCGACGTCGTGCGCGTCGGATCGGTCGAGGTGACGCTCATCCACACCCCCGGCCACACGCCCGGAAGCCAGTGCTTCCATGTCGACGGCAGGCTCGTCAGCGGCGACACGCTGTTCCTCGACGGATGCGGGCGCACCGACCTGCCCGGCAGCAATCCGCAGGAGATGTACGAGAGCTTGCAGAAGCTTGCCGGAATGCCGTCCGAGACGATCGTCTACCCGGGTCACCGTTACTCGCCCGCATCGCACGCCTCGATGGAGGCCATCGTCGACAACAACTACGTGTTCCGGCCGAAATCCGCGGAACAGTGGCTGCAGATGTTCGGGAGCTAGATCGCCAGGCTGAGCGCCAACGAGATGATGGCAACGTGGTACGTCGCCATGATGGCGACGTGCATCCACCGCCGCTCCTCGACGAACTCGCCTGAACCGAGAATCGCGTCGCTGACGATGAAGGCACTCGACCCGAGCATGATCAACCAGTTCCCGGTCGCCCATCCGAGGACACACATCGTCGAGATCACGATGAGGTAGGCACAGACAGGCGCGCCGAGCCCCTTCGCGCCGGCACCGCGAACGATCGGTGGCGCAGCTGTCCCGAGCAGGACGGCGCAGCCGGCGACGGCAATGAGCGCAAGTGGCCATCGATCGAATCCGCGCAACGCGAACATCACGACGAACGCGATGTGACCAAGCAGGAACGCCGCCAGTCCGATCACGAAACGATCGATCACGCGCAGCAACGCAACGTCGCCGACGAGGCACAGGGAGAGCGCGACGATCGCGGCGATCTTCGCCGACCCGGGGCCATCCGACGCCGCGGCGATCGCTATGGCACCGACCGTCGTCAGTGGTTTCGTGACGAGCTCACCGACGTCCAGATGCTTCCAACGTGAGTACCAGTTGCCGACGGCGACGACGATGGTCGCAGCGCACAGGACGATCATTCGACGATCACTTCACACGATCGCGTTCACGATTGCGCTGATCGCGACTGCGACGAGGAGGATGAGCACGAGCCACCGGAAGCGTTCACCATGAACGTGCTTGCGAACGGGAAAACCGAGCAGCTGTCCGACCAACATTGCCGGAATCGTGATCGCCGCTGCGACCATGCCTTCGCGTGTGATCTTGCCGGAGGCGATGAACAACGCGAGGCCGCCGATGTTGCTCAACGCGAACACGGTCGAGATGGTCGCCCGGAATCGCACAGGCGGAACCTGCCGAGCCTGCAACGCGAAGACCAGCGGTGGACCGTTCGTCGACAAGGACGTGGCCAGGACACCGGACACGAATCCCGAGCCCCAGTCCAGACGGGGGCCGACGTGGTGAAGGTTGACCCTGAATGCGAGCAACACGACGGCGACGAGCACGGCGAGGCCGAGCAGAAACCGCAGCACGTTGTCGTCCACCGATAGGTACACGATCAGGCCGAGCGGCATGCCGACGTACGCGCCGGTCGTCATGCGGCGGACCAGCAGCTTGTCGGCGTACGCCCGATCCTTGTACGCCTGCCAACTCGTGACGAAGATGCCCGTGAGCGTGCTCACGACGATGGCGATCTTCGGCTCGATCGCGAGCGTCATCAACGGAACCGACAACAGGGCGAAGCCGAAGCCTGCGACGATCTGCATGAAGGCGGCGAAGAACACCGCCGCACCGACAACAACGAGTTGGCCGGTGCTCACGACCGTCGATTCTGACACGACGCGCCGCGTACGCTGCGGAGGATGCTGCCGATCATCGACGTCGCTGCGCCCGATGCGCCTTGCTCGATCGATCGTGCCTGCCGCGAGTTCGGGTTCTTCGCGATCCGCAACCATGGCGTGAGCAGCGAGTTGCGAACCGCGGTGCTCGCCGTAGCTGCCGATTTCTTCGGTCGTGACGTCGTCGAGAAGGAGCGCGTCGCACTCACCTACGGCGGGCCGGCATGGCGCGGCTGGTTCCCGCTCGGTGGTGAGCTGACCTCCGGCGTGCCGGATCTGAAGGAGGGCTGCTACTTCGGGCGCGAGCTGGCGCCTGACCCACGGCCGATGCACGGACCCAACATCTGGCCGGCCGAACCCGGCGCGTTCCGACCGCTGGTCACCGAGTGGATGGCAGCGATGGAACCGCTCGCTCAGCACGTCCTCTCACTGATGGCCGAGGGGCTCGGCCTCGGTCCCGACTTCTTCGCCAACGGCCTCACGGCCGACCCGACGCCGCTGTTTCGCATCTTCCGTTATCCGCCGCATCCGGTCGACGCGGCCGACCGTTGGGGAGTCGCCGAGCACAGCGACTACGGACTCCTGACCCTGCTCGCACACGACGGCACGGCGGGATTGCAGGTGAAGGTCGGCGACGACTGGATCGAAGCGCCGGACGACCCCGAGCTGATCGTCTGCAACCTCGGCGACATGCTCGACCGCCTGACGGCGGGTCGTTACAGATCGACGCCACATCG
>DASWRR010000653.1:0-4784 GCA_036403055.1 Ilumatobacteraceae bacterium
CGATGCTCGAAGCCGTCGGATTTCCGGTTGCCGTCAACCCGGAGACCCGGCTCGCGGCGATCGCGCGCAAGCGCGGCTGGCTCGTCGAGCACTGGTCGAAAGCGGCGGGTGGCCCACGACCGTTGCTGCCGATCGGGCCACTGCTGCAGGAACGCGAGCGCGGGCGGAAGTTCGCATGAGATTGATGTTCGAGCGCAAGCCGATGAAGTTCGCGGCGGCCCGGTTAGCGGGAACATTGGCGCCCGGCAGGGGCGCGACGGTCGGTCCGCTGAAACTGGAACCGAACGAACCGCTGCCCCTGCCGGGTCCCGATTGGGTCCGCCTCACACCGCGGCTCTCGGGGATCTGCGGGTCCGATCTCGCGATGATCGACGGAACGGCATCGGCATACTTCGACCCGCTCGTCAGCTACCCGTTCGTGCCAGGTCATGAGGTCGTTGCGACAACGGAACGCGGGCGTCGCGTTGCGCTGGTCCCGGTTCTGTCGTGCGTGACGCGCGGCATCAGCCCCTTGTGCGAGCAGTGCGCCGCACGACGCACGAACCTCTGCGAGCGTGTCGCGTTCGGCCACCTCGAGCCCGGGTTGCAGAGCGGCTTCTGCACGGACACCGGTGGCGGTTGGAGCAGCTGGATGGTGGCGCACACGACCCAACTGGTCGACGTGCCCGACGACCTCAGCGACGAGGACGCGGTGATGATCGAGCCGACCGCGTGCGCCGCGCACGCCGCCCTCAGGTACCAAGGCCACGAGACCGTGATCATCGGCGCAGGCACGGTCGGGCTGCTGACTTTGGCCGCGATCACCGCGACGCGCGACAAGGAACGCAGTGGGCCTCTGATCGTGACGGCGCGGTACTCCGAGCAACGCAGGATCGCGAAGGAGCTCGGCGCGGACATCGTCTGCACACCCGACGAGTTGCCGCGTTGGGTCAGATCGACAACGAAGTCGATGGTCCTCGCCGACCAGTTGACGTCCGGATTTCGCAACGTCGTCGACTGCGTCGGGTCCAGCGAGTCGCTCAGCCAAGCGCTCCGTGTCGTCGCGCCGGGCGGTGAGGTGCTCCTCGTCGGGATGCCCGGCAACGTGTCGGTCGAGCTCACTTCGTTGTGGCACCGCGAGGTGGCACTGCGGGGATGCTATGCGTACACGCGCACGGACTTCATGGCCGCGATCGACGTCGTGCGTCGTTTCGCGCTCGGCCGGCTCGTGTCGGCGACATATGCACTCGAGGACTACAAGGACGCGATCACCCATGCCGCCTCGGCCGGCCGCCGCGGCGCCGTGAAGATCGCATTCGACATGAGAGAAAGCGGAAGCTGATGCCTCGCCCTGGGTTCGTCCTCGAAGTGGATCGCTCCACTCCACCGATCATGTTCTGGCGCGGCGAGAACTTCAGCTTGGAGAAGCTTCCCGCCGGTCGAAGCCGCGTCATCTATCCGCCCGAACCACTCGACGCGATCGAAGACATCGACGGCGCGATTCGCGATGCGCTGCTGAAGCCGCACGACCAGGATCCGCTGCCGGCGCAACTGTTCCCGGGCATGAAGCTGACGATCGCGTTCGACGATGTCAGCCTGCCGCTGCCGAAGATGCGGTCTCCCGACAACCGCCAGCGTGTCATCGAAGCGGTGCTGGATCTCGCCGCCGAGGCAGGCGTCGACGACGTGCACATCATCGCTGCGCTCGGTCTTCATCGCAGGATGCACGAGTACGAGATGCGTCACGCCCTCGGTGATCGCATCTACGACGCGTTCCATCCGCGGGGCACGTTGTACCAGCACGACGCGGAGGACTACGACAACCTGACTGTCATCGGCACCACGCCAGAAGGCGAGGTGCTCGAGATCAGCAAGCGCGCCGCCGACAGCGATCTCATCGTCTATGTCAACATCAACTCGGTTGCGATGGACGGCGGTTGGAAGAGCATCACGACCGGCCTTGCCAGCTACCGCAGCCTCAGCTTCCACCACAACCCCGAGACGCTGCAGAACACACGCAGCCTGATGGACCGCCACAAGAGCGAGCTGCACAAGAGCGTGTGGCGGCTCGGCAAGATCATGCGCGATCACGGACCGCGGGTGTTCCAGATCGAGTCGACGTTGAACACCGACATGTTCCCGTCGCCGTTCGACTTCCTCTCGAAGCGCGAGTGGGAGTGGAAGGCGAAGGATCGGGCGACGTACCTGGCGACCACGAAGTCGCTGAGCCGCACACCGAGTCGCCTGGCCCGCCGCATCTTCCACTCGATCGAGGGACCGCACCAGATGACGAGCGTGCAGGCCGGCGACACCGAGGCCGTGCACAAGATCACGCTCGAGTGGGTGCACAAGCAACAACTCGTCCACGTGCAGGGTCAGACCGACATCTTGACGCTCGGCATTCCGTACGTCTGCCCGTACAACCCGGACGGCATCATGAACCCGATCCTGGTGATGTGCATGGGCCTCGGCTACCTGTTCAACATGTACCGCAACAAGCCGCTCGTCCGCGAGGGCGGTGTGATCATCATGACCCACCCGACCTACCGCGAGTTCCACCCGGTCCACCATCCGAGCTACATCGACTTCTTCGAGCAGGTCCTCGCGGACACCACGGATCCGGCGACGATGTCGCGCAAGTGGGAGAAGCAGTACGCCGAGGACGAGTGGTACCGGCACCTGTATCGGACCGGCAACGCCTATCACGGCGTGCACCCGTTCTACGCGTGGTACTGGGGTGCGCACGGTTTGCAGCACGCCGGCAAGGTCATCATCGTCGGTGGCGATCCGCCGACGGTGCGCCGCCTCGGTTTCACTCCAGCGTCGACGATGGACGATGCCTTCGAGATCGCCAGTGACGTCGTCGGGCGGGCGCCGACGATCAGTCACCTTCACGTCCCCGCGCTGTTGGTGGCCGACGTGCAATGAGCAAGCGGACCGTGCCGTATTCGCTGACCGGTTTGCGTCGCGCCACGCGCCTCGGCGATGCCGCGAGCGCAACCTTGCAGCGCGCCCTGAAGCCGGCGCGCAACGTCGGGTTCCCGTACCGCAAGCCGAGCGTTCCCAAAGGCGTCGTCGTTCCGGTCGACCCGTCGAAGCTCGGCGCGAACTTCGAGACGTCGTGGGCCCGGCGCGGTCCGGCGAAGGTGGCCCGCAAGGCAATCACCAACGGCCCGCTGCGCGTCCTCGTCCACGGTCTGGCGCGGCCGGAGATCTACGGCGCCGATCGCCTCGAGGACCTTCGCGTGCGCGAGGAACCACCTGCGTTGATCTTCGCGCCGACGCACCACAGCCATCTCGACACACCGCTGTCGATCATCGCTATTCCCGAGCCATGGCGCTCCAAGCTCGTGGTCGCGGCTGCCGCCGACTTCTTCTTCGACGTCCGCTGGAAGGGCATCATCGCGGCGCTGTCACTGAATGCGATCCCCATCGATCGCGAAGTGACCGGTCGCAAGACGAGCGACCAGCTCAAGCGGCTGATCGAAGATGGCTGGAGTCTGGTGATCTACCCGGAGGGGGGCCGCTCCCCCGACGGCTGGGGCCAGGAGTTCAAAGGCGGCGCGGCATACCTCTCCTCGCGCACCGGAGCGGCAGTCGTGCCGATGTTCATCGACGGCTCGGGCGCGATCTATGGCAAGGGCATGAAGCGCCCGAAGCCGGGCAAGACGAAGGTCGTCTTCGGGTCGCCGATGCCACCGGTCGAGGGTGAGTCGACCCGCCGGTTCAACGCCCGCATCGAAGCAGCCGTCACGACGCTCGGCGACGAGGCGTTGACGGATTTCTGGACGTCACGACGTCGTCGGGCCAGCGGCACGAACCCAAAGTTGACCGGACCGGACTACAACGGATGGCGCCGGCAGTGGGCACTCGCCGAGCACCGCAATCTCGGCAAGGCCGGCGTGCGGCGACGCCAGAAGCGCCGCTGGCCCGACCTCGGCTGACGCACCGACACATCGCGTCCGAGTGTTTCACGCCACCTCGGGTGGGCGGGAAACACTCGTACGACGCATCGCGTCGGCGACCAGGGCGGATTCGCCACCGACCTCGGTCAACCCGTCGATCGTGCCGACGATGTCGTCCGCCGGCCGGTTCTGGCTGAGCTTGCGCTTTGCCTGGATCGACGTGATGGACACCTCGACGCCGACGATCGCCTTCAACATCGACTCGATGTAGTCGGCGGGCGCGTCGTCGACCGCCCATGGCGCAGCGAATGCAGATTCGTGATGCTCCGTGAGACGCGTCACGAGTGATCGCTTCCACGCGCTGTCGTCGTGAACGACGAGCCGACCGCGGATGTGCACGGTCTCGTAGTTCCACGTCGGGACCACCTTGCCGTGCGCTCGTTTCGACGGGTACCAGTTCGGGGAGACGTACGCGTTCGCGCCGGTGAAGATGGCAAGCGCCTCGACGTCGGTGAGCGAGTCGTCCCACTGCCGGTTCGCCAGAGCAACGTGACCGACCAGCGAACCGAGCCCGCCGGGCGCCGGCTCGTACAACATCGGCAACGGCGTGGCAACCAATCCGTGTGCGGTCATCGTGACGAGCTGCGCCATTGGGTGGTGTTCGAGGAACGCCGCCACCACGTCGGGATCCTCTTCGGCGAACGCGGCGGGAACGTACACGTCGTCAGAGCAGATCGGCCAACGCGGACTCGAGCTTCGCGACTCGGTCCTCGAGCTGGGCCACTCGGTCGGCCATGCTGCCCGCGACCGACGAGGGAACAACCGCGGACGGCGCCGCGACCGGTTCAGTCTCCTCCGCGATCAGTTGCTGCCAGCGTTGCTCTTTCTGACCGGTCTGAC
>DASWRR010000654.1:0-7023 GCA_036403055.1 Ilumatobacteraceae bacterium
CGGTCTGGTTCAGCCGATGCGCGGCGACATCCGCTTCGACGGCGAGTCGATCACGGCGATGCCGGCGCACAAGCGCGTTGCGCACGGCATCGCACTCGTCCCGGAAGGGCGGCGCATCTTCCCGTCGCTGACGGTGGAGGAGAACATCGTCATCGGTGGCGACATCGGACGCCCTGGTCCGTGGACGAAAGCGCGTGTGCTCGAGGCGTTCCCGCTCCTCACGCGGCTGCTCAGTCGCACGGGCGAAGGATTGTCGGGCGGCGAGCGACAGACGCTGGCGATCGCGCGGGCATTGATGGCGAACCCGCGGCTGCTGCTCCTCGACGAGGTGTCGCTCGGGCTCGCGCCTATCGTCGTGCGCCAGGTGTACGAAGCCGTGCCCGTGATCAAGGCAAACGGCACGACGATCCTGATCGTCGAGCAGGACGTCAACCAGGCGCTCGCCGTGGCGGACCGCTTCTACTGCCTCCTCGAGGGGCGGATCGCGTTGACGGGTGTGCCGCGCGAGATCGCCAAGGAACAGATCACCGAGGCCTACTTCGGAATGTCGGCCGGGGGACACTGATGGTCTGGACGAACGCTGTCATCCAGGGAATCCTGCTCGGCGGGCTCTACGCGCTGTTCGCCACCGGCCTGTCGTTGGCGTTCGGCGTCATGCGGCTCGTCAACCTGGCCCACGGCGACCTCGCGATCTTCGCGGCGTTCATGACGCTTTCGATCTCGCGCACCCTCAGCATCAACCCGTTGGTCGCATTGCTGATCGTCATCCCTGGCGCGTTCATCGTCGGCTACATCCTCCAGCGACTGGTCTTCGACCGAGTCGTCGGAGTCGATCCAGCGTTTCAAATCGTCGCGACGTTCGGTCTCGGCATCGTCATCCAGAACGCGCTCCTCGAGCGGTACACCGCCGACACACAAGGCCTCAACATCGGCACCCTCAAGACCTCGACGATCAAGGTCAACGACACCATCGGTATCGGCTGGCTACCGCTGCTGACGTTCATCGCCGCGGTGGTCGTACTCGGGTCATTGGCGCTCTTCCTCAAGCGAACCAGGTTGGGACGGGCCTTCAGAGCGACGTCGGACGACCCGGACGCGGCCCGACTGATGGGCATCGACATCAAGCGCGTCTTCGCCGTGTCGATGGCACTCGCGATCGCAACCGTCGCGCTCGCCGGCGTTCTGTTCGGGGCCCGCTCTTCGTTCGACCCCTTCGTCGGGCCGGCAAGGTTGATCTACGCGTTCGAGGCGGTCATCATCGGTGGCCTCGGCTCGTTGTGGGGCACGCTCGCGGGTGGCGTCGCCCTCGGCGTTGCCCAAGCCGTCGGTCGTCAGATCGACCCGCAATGGGGCGAGCTCTTCGGCCACTTCGTCTTTCTCGCCGTGCTCGTGTTCCGCCCGACAGGGATGTTCGGAAAGGCGCAGGCGCGATGACGACCAGAGTCGTACGAGGCACGATGACGAGCCGTGTCTTCGCGGTCGTCGGCATCGCCGTAGTCGTGCTCCTCGCGTTCCTGCCGTCGTGGGGTTCGATCTCGCTGCAGCGCAAGATGGTCGAGCTGTTGACGCTCGTCGCGTTGGCCGTGATGTGGAACCTCCTCGCGGGTTTCGCCGGTGTCGTGTCCGTCGGTCAACAGGTGTTCGTCGGGCTCGGTGCGTATTCGATGATCGCCTTCGTCAACGTGCACCACCAGAACCTGTACTGGTCGGTGCTGTTCTCCGCACTCGTCGCTGCACTGCTGTCCATCCCGATCGGGCTGATCGCGTTCCGTCTGCGCGGCAGCTACTTCGCGATCGGCACGTGGGTGCTCGCAGAGGCAGTCAGCCTGATCGTGATCCTGCAGAAGAGCTTGGGCGCGGGCAACGGTGTGTCGCTCAAAGTCAGTGGCTACGCCTTGGCGACTCGTCAGGACAACAGCTACTGGTTCGCGCTCGTCGTCGGAGTCGGCGCGGTGCTGATCACCTATCTCGTCCTGCGCTCACGTCTCGGCTTGCAGATGCAAGCGATCCGCGACAGCGAGGACGGTGCCCGTGGGCTCGGCGCCAACGTGTACCGGACCCGATTCCTCGTCTGGGTGCTCGCCGCGTTCTGGACCGGACTGGCCGGCGCCTCGTACTACTTGCAGCAGTTGCGCGTGCAGCCCGCTGGCACGGGTGGCGCCTTCAGCGTCGTGCAATGGACCGCGCCGATCATCTTCATCGTCGTGATCGGCGGCATCGGCACAATCGAGGGGCCGGTGATCGGTGCGATCCTGTACTACGTCCTGCGCGACCGCTTCAAGGATCACCAAACGGTCTATTTGATCTCGATGGGTGTCGTTGCGATCGGGGTGGCCTTGCTCCTGCAAGGCGGGATCTGGGGCACGATCCGCCGCAAGGTCGGCGCCGACCTGTTCCCGGTGCGCCGCCGGGTCGTCGACACGTAGCGGTCGCGTCAGATCACGTCGATCGCGGTGACGTAGAGGATTCGTCCCGGTGCGGCGTTGACGATCAGCACCTGACTGCCCTTCTCGATCACCTCGACGCCATCGACGGATCGCGCGAAGTAGTACTCGGTGCCACCGCGAATGTTGACGACGACTTCGCCCGTGCTGTGTGGCGCAACGCGTCCTGTGATCGAACCGGTCTTGCCGATCAATGACTTCTCAGCCATTCGTGACGCCGCCACCGACCACGCCATCGATGCCCTCGGCAGCTTGCCCGTTCGCTGTTGCCTTGACGACGTTCGCGTTCTTAGGGATGAACAGACCGCGCAGGAACTCGAAGCCGGCCATGCCCGACGACGCAACCTCCATCAGCGCCCGGTTGACGCCGGTCGCGCCGTCGAGCACCGTGAAGTTCTGAACGTTCGAGAACGCTCCTGCCGCTTCGCGGACGATCTCCGGCCACTTGTCGGCGATCGCCTGCAGCGCGACTGCTTCAGGGTTGGTTGCCAGTGCTTCGGCGCGAGCGTTGATGGCCTTGGCCTCCGCCAGACCCTTGGCCTCGAGCGCGTCACCTTCGGCGAGACCGACGGCGCGTGATGCTTCGGCGGTCGCGAGACCGGTCGCCCGAGTGGCGTCCGCGTTCGCCTCGCCGCGGGCGCGAGCGATGTCGGCATCGGCAAGACCGGACTCGCGTGTGGACGCCGCCTTCGCGGCTGCCTCGGCGAGGCCGCGGGCCTTGATGGCGTCGGCGTCGGCCAAACCGGTTGCCCGTGTAGCCGTCGCCTTCGCGTCCGCCTCCAACGTCGTCCGCTTCGCCTGCCCTTCCGCCGTCAACTCGGCGACGCGGCTGGCTGCTTCTGCGGCGGCGATGTCCGCATCTCGCTGCGCCTCTGCAGGCCGGATGATCGTGGCGACGAGCACCTGTTGTTGCTTCGCGGCTTCCAGTTGCGCAGTTCGTGTCTCTTGCTCGACGACGTTCTGCCGCGCAGATGCCTGCGCCAGCGGTCCGGATTGAGAGGCCTCGGCATTCGCCTTGTCGATCTCCGCCTGGAAACCGGCTTCCTTGATGGACGCGTTGCGGAGTGCCTCGGCCTTCAACGCGTTGGCCTGCTGCTCGCGCTCGGTCGCTTCGCGATCGGCGTCGGCCTGCGCGATACGAGCGAGACTCGCGACGGCAGCGGTGTGCGGCATCGCCAAGTTCTTGATGTACCCGGTCGGATCGTCGATCTCTTGTATCTGCAGTGAGTCGATGATCAGACCGAGCTTCGTCATCTCTGATCCGGAGGCTTCGCGGGTGCGTCCGGTGAGCTGCTCGCGATCGCGAATCATGTCTTCGACCGTCATGCTGCCGACGATGGAACGAAGGTGGCCGGCGAAGACGTTGTGAACGCGTTGGTCCATCTTGTCCTGCTGATCGAGGAACCGGCGGGCCGCGTTCGTGATGCTCGACGGATCGTCGCCGATCTTGAAGATGACCGTGCCACTGACGTGGACGGGGATCCCTTGATGCGTCACGCAGTCGACTTGCAGGTCAGCAGCATGGAGGTCGAGCGACAGGCGGCGGACTGCTTGGACGCCGGGGACGACGAGCGTTCCCTTGCCCGTGACGATCCGGAACCCCATCTCGTCACCCGAGGCGTCCTTGGCGATTCCCTTTTCACGCAGTCCCGAGATGATCAGTGCTTCGTTCGGCTCCGCGACTCGCCACATCGCCTTGAAGATCGCGATGGCGAAAACGATCGCGCCGAGAACGATCGCAGCGGGGACGACAATCACATCAGCGATTGCCAGGTTCATGGCATCTCCTTCGAGTGCCGGCGACCGGCACTCTGCGGCGCATGGGAGGCGAGGAGCCTCCACGGGAAAGCGCTCGCTTCACGAAGGCAGCATATGCCCGCCGTTCATCAGCAGTTTGTCGAGTCTGTGTCGAAACGAGGTCTCAGGCCGTTGCCCACACGAGCAGTTCAGCGCCGTCCGGTCCTGCGGTGAACTGCACGGATTGCTTGCCGGTGATCCGCACTGCGTCGCCGGCGACGAGTTGCGTCTCGTCACTCAGCGATCCGCTCCCGAGTGCGACGAACACATGCACGTGCTCGTCGGCCGGAACCTCGACCGTCGTGCCGGCGGCGAGACGGCCTCCCCACAGCACGGCGTCCTTCTGATGAATCGCGATCGCCCCATCGTCTCCCTTGCCGGATGCGATCGGGACGAGCTGCCCACTGGCCAACGCATCGTTGACGTCGCGCTGCTCGTACCCGGGCGCGACGCCTGCCGTATCGGGAAGCACCCACATCTGCACGAAGTGCACCGGTTCAGAGTCACTTCCGTTCACCTCGCTGTGCCGGATCCCGCGACCGGCCGACATGCGCTGCGCGAGACCGGGATACAAGATGCCGTGGTTGCCTTCGCTGTCGTGGTGCTCGAGCTTGCCGGACAGCACCCATGTGATGATCTCCATGTCGCGGTGCCCGTGTGTGCCGAAGCCTCCGCCCGGCGCAACGGTGTCGTCGTTGTTGACGAGCAGCAGTCCATGGCCACCCTCGCCCTCGCGGTAGTGACCGCCGAAGTTGAACGAGTGCTTGGAGTCGAGCCAGTCGATATCGGTGTGGAAGCGATCGCTCGCTCGTTGAACGGTAAGAGTCATGGCTCCTTCAACATAGTTGTGCGCACAACTATTCCTTCCCTGTGCCGGCCGGCTGACCTACCCGACCGGCTTGCCGTACATCTCGCCCAGCGGGTCGCTGATGAGCTCGAGGCGCTCGCCATCGGGACCACGGAAGTACAACGACGATCCATCGACGTGCGCCGCTTCGATGCGCTCCTCCTCGAGCCGTGTCTTCAGCCGCTCCCACGTAGATCGCTCGACCGAGATCGCCAGATGGTGATGACCCCCGAGCACCTCTTGATACGGCCCGAGGTCGAGGCCCGGCAGATCGAAGTACGCGAGTGAGTTGCCGTTGCCGATGTCGAAGAAGAAGTGCGTCGAGCCGGGGTAGTCACGGTTCTCGAACATCTCGATCAGCGGAAAGCCGAGCACGCCCTGGAAGAACTGCACGGTTCGTTCGACGTCGCTGCTGATGAGCGCGATGTGATGGACGCCGCGCGCCGTGCTGGCAGGACGCTCGGCTCGTGGTGCCATGTATTGGGCGCTCAACGCGGCGCGCCGCTCTGCAAGTTGTGTGAGCGCTTCACTTCCGACGGTCATAGCGGCAGCTCCACGGGATCGGTCGGCAACGGACAGAAGACGACGCTGCTCGCGCCGACTTTTACCCACCGTTGTGCTTGCTCGACCCACGTTGACGGGTCGCCACCGATCACCAGCTCGTCGAGCGGCACGTGTTCGTCGCCGTACGCGGCGAGTTGACTGGCAAAGCGCGGCAGCGCCATCTTCTCCGCCATCATCGCTTCGAGTGCCGGCACGTCCGCGCTCGCCTGCACGAAGGCGGTGAACTTCGGCCCTTCACCGATCTGTGTTCGAACCTGCTGGAGGTAACGCGGACCCGACCACTCCGCGAAGATGATGCCGGCGCCGACCTCGGCCGCCAGCGCCATCGACCGCGGCCCGCGAACGCCGAGTGAGACGGGCGGGACCTGCTGCGCAGGATGAGCGAGCTGCACCGAATCCAAGTGGACGTACTCACCCTTCGTCGTCACGTTGTCGCCGGCCAGCAAGCGCATCGATGTCGACACCGTTTCGCGCAGCGACGACATCCACGACTTCGGCACAGCACCGACCTGTTCGATCCAGAAATCGACCCCGTGACCGAACCCCATGTGGAACCGCCCGGGGAACATCTGCGCGAGCGTCGCGATCTCCATCGCGGTGTACGCAACGTTGCGAACCACGGCCGGCGCAATGCCGATGCCGACTTGGATGCGACTCGTTGCCGCGAGCGCCGCGGTGGCCTGGGCGAAGCCTCCGTGGAACGTGAGGTCCTCGACCACCCACATCTCGTCGAGGTCGTGTGATTCGACTTGGCGGGCGTAGTCCATCAAACGATCCGCTGGCCACTCGCGTCGGAACATCACGCCGTAGCTCGTCATGGCGTCACCGTCGTCGTCGTCGCTCCAGGAACTCGCGCCAGTCGGCGGATGCTCTCCCACGTCGCGGGGCTGTCGAACCCGAGCGCCCACAGCGAGACACCGCCGAGCCGTTCGGTCCGGGCCAGGTCGATGCGTTCGCGCGCACCTTCGGCATCGACGTAGTGCACTTCGCGCGTCTGTGTGCATGTCGTCGTGCCGTCGGTGACGTCGAGCAAGTAGGTGAACGACGATTCGCCCGTCACCGGATCGAACACGGGTGTTGCACTTCGTTTGGCGAGCAGCTCGTCGATGTTTCGTTGGCTCACGCTGGTCTTACCCTCTTGCTCGGCGGGACATGTGCCAACCGTAGCGATTGGCCAGTTGTATCCGTACAACGCGACGCCGAGCACGAGCTTGCTGTCGTCGCCGACGGCTTTGCGAGCAGCTGTGATCGCCCTCCGCACGAACGCCAACGGTGCGATGGGTCCAGCCTTGGCGGTCGAGTAGTCGTAGGCCATGATGCGGATCTGATCCACATGCGGATCCATGCCCGAGTAGTCGTAGACCCAATAGC
>DASWRR010000655.1:0-5375 GCA_036403055.1 Ilumatobacteraceae bacterium
CTCGTCGTTCATCTTTGGGGTGACTTCCCCCGCTGAGGACGCGCTGAACATCGAACTCGTAGGAGGGCCCGAGATGCCGACTGCTCCGATGGAGATCCCGGTGACCGAACAACTGCTGATGGTCGTGCCGTGGCTCGATCCCCTCGTCGACTCCGTCGGCTACGACGTGCGGTCGCAGTACGTCGAGTTGTTCTGGCTCAACGTGCTCGGGCCGACTGCCACGTGGATACTGCGCCGCCTCGTGCTCGGCTTCGATCGGTATCCGCTCGGTTACGAGCTCGATCTCGACGAAACCGCGAGCGCGCTCGGTCTGTCCTACACGCTCGGCACGGCGAACGCGTTCATGCGGTCACTGAACCGTTGCGTGCTGTTCGGAGTGTCGCAACCGACCGATGGCGGCATCGCGGTGCGGCGGCGGGTTCCTCGCGTGGCGACCAGACACTTGATGCGCATGCCGGCGCACCTCCGTCAGGCGCACGAGCAGTGGAGCGTGCCGATGACGCGCATTTCGCTCGCCGATCTCGAGCGGGCCCGGGTGTTGGCGGAGGCGATGGTGGAGACCGGTGACGATCCCGACGTCGTCGAGCGGCAACTGCTGGCGCTCGGTGTCACGCCAGCTGCCGCGATCGAGGCGACCTCGATGGCGATCAGTCGCGGGTTCAGCCCGGACGCGGCGTGAAGTCGAGTGCCAGTTGGATCAGCAATCGCGTGCCGAAACCGGTCGCGCCGCGCGACAACCATCCTTCGTCTGCATCGACGTTCATCGGGCCGGCGATGTCGAGATGCGCCCACGGCGTGTCGCCGACGAACTCGCTGAGGAACAGCGCGGCGATGATCGCTCCGCCGTAAGGTCCGCCGACGTTCTTCATGTCGGCGACGTTGCTGTCGATCAGCTTGCGATAGCTGCGCTCGAGCGGCATCTGCCAGATCGGCTCGTCGACATCGTCCGCCGCCGCCTTGACGCGCTCGACGAAAGCCTGATCGTTGCCGAGCACGCCGGCCATCTTCAGTCCGAGCGCGCCCATCATCGCTCCCGTCAACGTGGCGATGTCGACCATCGCGTCCGGCTTGGACTCGGCGCCGAGCGACAGACCGTCGGCAAGCACGAGACGACCCTCGGCATCGGTGTTGTGGATCTCCGCGGTCTTGCCGTTGCGAAAGGTGACGACATCGCCCATGTTCAGCGCGCTACCCGACGGCATGTTGTCGGTGCACATCATGTACCCGGTCACCGCTGATCTGCAGTTCAGCGCCTTCAGCGTGGACATCGCGGCAAGCACGGCAGCGGCGCCGCTCATGTCCATCTTCATCGTCTTCATGCCGTCGCTCGTCTTCAGGCTGAGACCGCCGGAGTCGAACATCACGCCCTTGCCGACCATCACGAGGTGGCCGCGCGGGTTGCGCGGCGCATACGTCAGCCGCACCATCCGAGGTGGCTCCGCGCTCCCCTTGTTGACGGAGACCATGCCACCGCAGCCCATGGCGATCAACTGATCCTTGTTGAACACCTCGACGCCGAGACCGTTGGCCGCGCCGACCTCGACTGCCTTGTCGGCGATCATGCGCGCCGTGAGATGAGCCGGCGGCGTGTTGGCGAGATCGCGGGCGAACCCGGCCGCTGCCGACGTGACCGTTCCTCTCTCGGCACCGAGGCGGACGCCCGCGTTGCGGCGCTCGCCGACGACCAGCGTGAGCTCTTGCAGACCTGGCGGCGCGGCGTCCGTCTTCAGTCCGTGGTAGCGGTACGCCGCGAGCGCAGCACCCTCCACAACGGCTTGCGCGGCAGTTGCCGCTTCGACGCCCTCGAGGTCGGCGAGCGTCGTTGCGATCGATGTGCGCTTGCCGGCCGCACGAACCAACGCGGCTGCTGCGTTGCGCAGGACGGCCGGCGACAGCTCCTCGTCGCCGAGGCCGACGGCGATGAGCACTGGGCCGGTCGCCGACGGAACGACGAGCGTCTGGCCGACCTTGCCCTCGAAACCGTTTGCGGCGAGTGCAGCGCGGTTGAGACCGAGCGCACGGGGCACGATGCCGCGCGTCGCCACCGGCAGCCCGATCGCGTCGACGTTCTTCGGCGTGTTGCGAGCGAGACGGACGATGACGGACATGAACGTCATTCTGACGTACGCATCGCGATCGACGCGAACTCGCATCGCGATGCGAGGATGTGCACTTCATGAAACGTCACTGGAAGAAGATCGCCATCGCGGTCGCCGCGCTCGTCGTGATCGTCGTCGGCGGTTCGCTCCTGTACACGAAGGTGATCAACAAGCCCGATCCGGCGTTCGGACAGAAGGACGTGAACGCCAAGCTCGACGTCGCCAGTACAACGCTTGCGCCGGCAGATACATCAGCAGGTGCTGCAGCGGGTACAGCGGCGGCCGCGGCTCCGGCCGGTTCGGTCGACGGTGTCTGGAACATCAAGACGGGATCCGAGGTCGGCTACCGCGTGAAGGAGTCGATCAATGGGTTCGACACGGTCGCGAACGGACGCACGCAGGCAGTCACCGGATCGATCGTCATCGACGGGACCAAGATCACGAAGGGTCAGTTCAGCGTCGACATGACGACCATCAAGAGCGACGAGAGCCGGCGGGATTCACAGTTCAACGGACGCATCATGGACGTCTCGCAGTTCCCGACCTCCACGTTCGCGCTGACGCAGCCGATCGATCTCGGTCAAGTGCCCGCCGACGGTGGAAGCGTCAAGGCGAGTGCGACCGGTGACCTCACGCTGCACGGCACCACCAACACAGTGACCTTCGACGTCGACGGCACGTTCAAGAACGGTCTGGTCGGCGTCCTCGGTCAGATTCCTGTCGTGTTCGCCGACTACGGCATCCCTGCGCCGTCGTTCGGGCCGGTCAGGGCGGAGGACAACGGGCTGCTCGAGTTCGTCCTCGTGCTGCAGCACGCGTAGGCGGCATCACACCGGCTGCGTGCGAGCCCACGCCGCCGACAGCGCGGCGTAACGACCCTCTCGGCGGATGAGCTCGTCGTGCGTGCCGATCTCCACCAAGCGGGCATGATCGATCACGGCGATGCGATCAGCGCGGCGAACGGTCGACAACCGATGGGCCACGACGATCGTGGTACGCCCGCTCATCAACCGCTCGAGGGCGTGCTCGACGACCGCCTCCGTCCCAGGATCGAGGTTGCTCGTCGCCTCATCGAGGACCAATACGGCGGGGTCGACGAGCGCGGCGCGTGCGAGCGACACGAGTTGCCGTTCGCCGGCCGACAACCGCGAACCGCGCTCACGCACCTCGGTGTCGAGACCCTCGGCGAAGTCCATGAAGCGTTCGAGCACACCGATGGACCGCAGGGCGGATGTCACCTCGTTGTCGGTTGCACTCGGCCGGGCGATGCGAATGTTCTCGCGAATCGTCCCGCTGAACAGAAACCCCTCCTGGGGTACGACGACGACTCGGCTGCGCAGCGACGCCAACGACGCCAGACGCAGATCGACGCCTTCGAAGGTGACCCTGCGCTCCGTCGGGTCGTACAAGCGCGACAGCAACTTCGCGAGTGTGCTCTTGCCGGCCCCGGTCGGGCCGACCAGTGCCAAGCGTTCGCCGTTGCCGACCGTGATCGACACGTCGATCAGCGCCGGTCGCTCGGCTCCCTCGTAGGTGAAGCTGACGTGATCGGCGATCAACGTGCCGGCGTGGCCGAGCTCGACGGGATGAGGATGCTCGGCGATGTCGGGCACAGTGTCCATCAGCCCGAACAACTTGTGCAGCGACGCCGCCGCGCTCTGGACCGTGTTGTAGAGCTGCGAGAGCTGCTGCACCGGATCGAAGAGGTTGGCAAGCAGCAGGACGAAAGCGGCAACCGTTCCGAACGCGACGGAGCCGCGGTGGACGAGCCAACCACCGAGCCCGACGACGAGTGAGATCGCGACGATGCCGCTGAGCTCGACGAAACCGAAGTACCACGTGCTGACGCGGACGCTGTGCATGTGCGCGCGATAGAGGGACCGATTGCCGGCGACGAACCTCCTCGTCTGCTCCGCCTCGCGGTGGTATGCCTGGATCACGCGCACGCCGGCGATGCCCTCCTGCAGCGTCGAGAGGTTCTGCGCCACCTTCTCGCGCACGTCGAGATACGCGACGTTCGACTGCCGCTGGAACCGAATCGACGCGACGACCAGCATCGGCAGCACGAGGAGTGACACGATCGTCAGTTGCCAGCTCAGCGCTGTCATCAGGATGAGGCTCATCACCAGCAGCAAGCCGGCGGCGAGGAACTGCAGCAGACCCCATTGCAACAGCTCCGCCATGCTCTCGATGTCGGCCGTCATTCGAGAGACGAGCACGCCGGCCTTGTTGCGATCGAAGAACGCCATCGATTGCGCCTGCAACCGCTCGAATGCAGCAACGCGCAGGTCGCGCAGGAAGCCCTCGCCGGCGCGGTTGATCGCGAGGTACTGCAACCGCCCGACGACATATCCGACAGCGACGACGACGATGTAGGCGGCAACCGCGATGTCGAGGTTGCGCGCTGCGCCTCGACGGATCCCGCGATCGATTCCGAACTTGACCAAGAGGGGTCCGAGCACGATGCACAGCGTCGAGATCGCGACGAGACCGAACGCCGTCACGATCGTTCGCCGGTAGGGCGTGGCGAATCGCAAGGCACGCTTGAGGACGCGTGCCGTCTCGACGCGGTCGAGACGGTCTTCGTCGGCGACGCCGCGCATCCCCCACATCAGGTCGCTCCTGCGAGCTCGTTGTCGTCGTCGCGTTCCGCCCATGCCGCGAGGACTTCGCGATACCTCGCGTTGGACGCGAGGAGCTCGTCGTGCGTCCCGACGGCGGCAACGCGACCGTGATCGAGGAGCACGACGGTGTCGGCAAGCGCGATCGTCCCGGGGCGATGGGCGATGACGATCGTCGTGCGGCCTTGCATCACCGTTGCCATCGCCTCGCGGATCTCGTGCTCCTTCGACGGATCGACCGCGCTCGTCGCGTCATCGAGGACGAGCACGACAGGGTCGGATGTGATCGCGCGGGCCAACGCGATCCTCTGACGCTGCCCGCCACTCAGGGAGTACCCGCGCTCGCCGAGGATGGTCTCGTATCCATCAGGCAGCGCGAGGATGAAGTCGTGCGCGCCGGCGAGGCGCGCCGCGTGTTCGATCTCGTCACGTCGAGCAATCGGCTTGGCGAATGCGATGTTCGCCGCCACCGTGTCGTGGAACAAGAAGGTGTCCTCGAACACAATGCTCACGGCTCTGCGCAGATCCGCGATTCTCAGGTCACGGACGTCGACTTCGTCGATGCGAATTGCGCCTGCCGTGACGTCGTAGAAGCGGATCAACAACCGTGCCAGGGTGGACTTGCCCGAACCGGTCCCACCGACGATCGCGACCG
>DASWRR010000656.1:0-6504 GCA_036403055.1 Ilumatobacteraceae bacterium
CGCACTGCGTCTTGTGGCCGAGGTCGCGCAGCCGCCGTTGCAACACGTCGTAGGCGACGTAGGTCGCGGCGTGGCCGAGGTGGGTCGCGTCGTACGGCGTGATGCCGCACGTGTACATCGTCACCTCGTCGTCGGCTTCGAACGGTACGACGGCGCGTCGCGCTGTGTCGTAGAGGCGCATCGTCAGCCCAACGCCCTCGGGTCCTTGTGGATTCCCGTCAACTTCGGTGCGACGCGCGTCTTGTACCGCACGTTGAGCTGCAACAGGACGGCAGTGAACGCCTCGATGGCCGTCGCATTCGACAGTTCACCCGAGTCGAGCGGCCGGCAACCGGGGATCTTCGACACGATCTCACTGATCGTCTCGACCGCCGCGGGATCGTCGCCGCAGATCAAGACGTCGCTGTCGATCGGCTGACCGAGATGGCCGAGCTCGGTTGCCGGAAGATGATGGAACGCGGCGACGACACGGCAGCCCGGCACCGCTGCCTGGACGTGCGCAGCGACGCTTCCTCGTGGCGGGACGAGTGGCTGGAACTCGTGACCGACGCGAACGAGTGCGTTCGCCATGCTGACGACGACCTTGCCGGACAACGCGTGCGCGTTCTCTTGCGCCGTGGTGGCCGCGGAATCCCACGGCGTCGCAATCACGACGACGTCGCAGTCGGCGGCACCGGCGTTGTCGCCGTACGAGAGCAAGGACTCGAGATCCGGCCACCTCGCGACGAGCCCGTCGCGCGCTTCCATCGCCCGATACTTCGAGCGCGAGCCGATGACCACCGTGTAGCCGATGGACGCCAGACGGCCCGCGAGCGCACTGCCCGCCGGCCCGGTTCCACCCAGGATCCCGATTCGCATCGTGGCAGCCTTGCACAACGCCCGAGTTCCGCACCAAGGTCGTCGGCCCGGGTGCACAGCGCGGAGGGTCCCCCGAACCCGTCACGGTGTCATGGCTACGATCACAGTCATGGGTCTTCTCGACGGCAAGAACATCGTGATCACCGGCGTCCTCACCGATGCCTCGCTTGCCTTCGGGGTCGCCGCGCTTGCCCAGCAAGAAGGCGCCGAGATCGTCCTCACCGGTGCAGGGCGAGCGCTCAGCCTGACCGAGCGGGTGGCTCGCAAGTTGCCGAAGCCGGTCGACGTCTTCGAGCTCGACGTCACCGTTCCCGAGCATCTCGACAACGTCCGCGCCGCGCTCGACACGAAGTGGGGCCGCGTCGACGGCGTCCTGCACTCGATCGGTTTCGCTCCTGAGGCGTGCCTCGGCGATGACTTCATGGCGCCGACATGGAACGACGTGTCGATTGCGCTGCACATCAGCGCGTATTCGTTCAAGGCTTTGGCTGATGCGTTCGCACCGCTGATGACGAATGGCGGTTCGTTCGTCGGCCTCGACTTCGACAACACCGTGGCATGGCCGGCCTACAACTGGATGGGTGTGTCGAAGTCAGCGCTCGAGAGCATCAGTCGATACCTCGCAGTTGCACTCGGCAGCCGCGGGATCCGCTCGAACCTCGTCGCGTCGGGGCCCGTCAAGACGATGGCGGCGAAGAGCATCCCCGGCTTCAAGAAGTTCGAGGACGTGTGGGACGACCGATCGCCGCTCGGGTGGGACGTCACCGATTCGTCGGCGGTCGCCAAGGCGTGCATCGTGTTGCTCAGCGACTGGTTTCCCGCGACGACCGGCGAGATCATCCACGTCGATGGGGGTTATCACGCGACCGGTGCGTGACCGGTCGCGCGCGCACAACCCTGTCGGCGACTAGCGCGATCCCCGACCGGAGGTCGCCTTGGACGCAGCTCGCTTGGCCGTGCGGCCGGTCGACGTCGCTGCCCGCTTGGCCGTGGATGCCGCGGAGCGAGCCGACTTCTTCGCCGCGCTGCCCGCGCTCTTCGTGGCACTGGTCGATCCCGATCGAGTGGACTTCGGGCGGGTGGACGCCGAGCGTGTGGACGCTGCGCGCGCCGACGTGCCTCGCGACGATTTCGCCGGGCCGGTCTTGGCCCGAGTCGACTTCGCCTGACCGTTCTTGGAGCGGCCGTTTGCCGAGGCGTTCGAGCGCTTCGTCGAGTTGTTGTTCATGTTCATGATTCGTTGCACGAGATCTTGCGCAGCGTTGACGCCGCCCTGGGCGATTCCGGAGATGTTGTCCCCGACTCGATCGATGACGCCGGAGATCGTGCCCATCACCGAGTTGCCCGGCGGAGTGTCGGGTGCCTCGGGATGCGGCTCGCGCGGGACCGACATCTTCGCGTCGGCCAACGCTTGCCCGAGGTCGGCGAGCGCAGCACGGCTGAGTGCGTTGCGCACCTTGGGAAAGAACTCGTCCTGCTCCTCACGGACGTGATGCCGCACGTTCTCCATGAGGACGGTGACCTTGGCCTGGAACCGCTCGTGGGTCGGTTCCATGTCCTTGAGCTCGGACAGCAACCACTTCACGATGTGGTGCTCTTCGAGACTCTCGAGCGTGATGTCCTCAGCGTCGGGGACGGTGGCTCGTGCGACCGGGTAGAACAACTGCTCCTCGATCGCGGCGTGGACCGACAGCTCCTCGATGATCATGTCGACGATCTGACGCTTCTCTTGGTTGGCGTCGTCGCCTGCCTTTTCGAATCGCTTGAACAGTTGCTCGACGGTCTTGTGGTCGTCGCGGAGGAGTGTGATTGCATCCATGGGCGGTGGCGTACCCCAAGTTCGAGCAACCTAAGCACTTTCTGCACAGCTGATTTCGCGACGGTACCGTGCTGTCATGGCAGCAACGAACCGACTTGCGGCTGAAACGTCGCCATACCTTCGCCAACACGCGCACAACCCCGTCGACTGGTATCCATGGGGTCACGAGGCGTTCGCTGCAGCCGCCGAGCGGAACGTGCCGATCCTCCTCTCCGTCGGTTACTCGGCCTGTCACTGGTGCCACGTGATGGCGCACGAGTGCTTCGAGGACGAGGAAGTCGCCACCGAGATGAACCGGAGGTTCGTCAACATCAAGGTCGATCGCGAGGAGCGTCCCGACGTCGACTCGATCTACATGGACGCGGTGCAAGCGATGAGCGGCCGCGGCGGCTGGCCGATGACGGTCTTCCTCACTCCCGATGGCCACCCGTTCTACGGCGGCACCTACTTCCCAAAGCCCAACTTCATGAGCCTGATGGAGGCGATCGACGATGTGTGGGAGAAGCGGCCGGAAGACGTCCGCCAGAACGTCGAAGCGCTCAACCACGCAATCGGGCGCACTGCGCAGATCGGGCCAGCCGCCGATCTTCCCGGTGTCCCCGAGCTGAACACGGCGCTGCAGCAGCTCGCCGGTACGTTCGATGCGACGTGGGGCGGGTTCGGTGCCGCACCGAAGTTCCCGTCGACCATGAGCCTCGATCTCGTGATTCGCGCCTACCAACGGTCCCCCCAAGAGGACGCCAAGACGATCGTTACGACGTCCCTCGATGCCATGGCGAGCGGCGGCATCTACGACCACATCGGTGGCGGGTTCGCCCGATACTCGGTCGACCAGCAATGGCTCGTGCCGCACTTCGAGAAGATGCTCTACGACCAGGCCCTGCTGATCCGTGTGTACCTCCACGCGTTTCTCGTGTTCGGCGAACCGCGCTGGAAACAGGTCGTCGAGGAGACGGTCGACTACGTCCTACGGGAGCTTCGCGACGGCTCGGGCGGCTTCTACTCGGCGGAGGATGCCGACTCTCCGGACGAGCACGGGCACGGACACGAAGGGCTGTTCCACACGTGGACGATCGACGAGGTTCGGTCCGTGCTCGGGCCCGATGCCGACGTTGCGCTCGAGTGGTACGAGTTCACCGAAGAAGGCAACTTCGAAGGGCGCACGATCCCGGCGCGCCTGCATCACCGCGGTGAACTTCTCCGATCGCCCGAGGTCGAGGCCGCGCGCCGCGCGCTGTTCGAGGCGCGTGCCTCCCGACGCCGGCCGTTGCTCGACGACAAGGTGCTGACGGAGTGGAACGGTCTCATGCTCGCGTCGTTGGCCGAGGCCGCTGCGGCGCTCGATCGCAATGACTGGCTCGAGGCCGCTGTTGCCAACGGTCGGTTCCTGGTCGACAACCTCCGCGACGACAACGATCGGTGGCATCGATCGTGGCAAGCCGATGGCGAGCCGCGGGCGCGACACGCCGCGCTCGCCGCTGATCACGCCGCAGTGATCGACGCGTTCACACGCCTTGCGGAGGCGACCGGCGACGGCGAGTGGATCGAGCACGCTCGCCGGGCGGCCGACACGATGCTCGATCA
This sequence comes from Ilumatobacteraceae bacterium, assembly GCA_036403055.1. Lineage (GTDB taxonomy): Bacteria > Actinomycetota > Acidimicrobiia > Acidimicrobiales > Ilumatobacteraceae > JAENVT01. The sequence continues at coordinate 4,262 of DASWRR010000656.1, forward strand.
CTTCTGGGATGTCGACAACGGTGGTCTCTTCTCGGTCGCCGACGACGGCGAGCAGTTGGTTGCCCGGCAGAAGGACTTGATGGACAACGCGACGCCGTCGGCCAACTCCGTGGCGGCAGTCGCGTTGATCCGCTTGGGCGCGCTGACGGGTGAGGCTCGATACCGCAACCACGCCGAACAGATCTTGCGGCTGCTCGGCACGGTGATCCCCCAGGCCCCGACCGCGTTCTCGAACGCGATGGCTGCCGTGGATCTCGTCGCAACCGGCACCGCCGAGATCGTCGTCGTCGGTGATCGACCTGACCTCGTCAGAGCCGTCCAATCGCAGTGGCTCCCGAACGCTGTCCTCGCATGGGGCACGCCGTACGACTCTCCGCTGTGGGAACAACGCGAGCCCGGCGTTGCCTACGTCTGCCAGAACTACGCCTGCCAGATGCCCGCCGATTCCGTCGACACCCTCATCACCCAACTCGCCTGACCGAGTGTTTGCGGGTTAGGCGGCGGACTTTTCCAGGATGTGGACGCCGCAGGCCGAGCCGAGGCCGATCACGTGGGCCAGCCCGACCTTGGCGCCCTCGATCTGGCGATCGCCGGCCTCACCGCGAAGGTGATGGCACACCTCCCAGATGTTGGCGATGCCGGTGGCTGCGATGGGATGACCTTTCGACTGCAGGCCGCCCGACACGTTGACCGGCGTTGAACCATCGCGCCACGGCGCACCCGATTCGAAGAAGTCGACGGCGCCACCCGGCGGGCACAGCATCAGATTGTCGTAGTGGACGAGCTCGGCTGTTGCGAAGCAGTCGTGCAACTCGACGAGGTCGAGGTCCTCGGGGCCGATGCCGGCCTTCTCGTAGGCGGTCGTCGCGGCGTTGCGGGTCAAGGTGTTGACGTCCGGCAACACCTGGCACGCCTCTTGCCACGGATCTGTCGTCAGCACCGACGCCGAGATCTTGATCGCCCGTCGTTGCTGCTCGAGCGACAGCGTCTTCAACTTCGCGTCACTCACGACGACGGCCGCCGCGGCGCCATCGCAGTTCGCCGAGCACATCGGCCGCGTGTTGGGGTAGGCGATCATCATGTCGTTCATGATCTCCTCGAGCGTGAACCGCTTCGAGTACGCGGCGAGCGGGTTCAGCGTCGAGTGGGCGTGGTTCTTCTCGCTGATCTTGGCGAACAACTCGAAGCTCGTCCCGCCGTACTTGTGGCCGTACTCCATGCCGACCTGAGCGAAAACCCCCGGCATGGCGTCGGTGCCGATCCGCCCGTCGGTCGTTGCGACGGCGCCATATCTCCCACTCGGGGTCCACGTGGAGCTGTCGCTCTTGGCCCGGCCGCCACCGCCGAGCAGCCCAGCGCCGGCGAGCTTCTCGACGCCGACCGCAAGGCCCATGTCGCACTCGCCCGACTTGACGGCCATGATCGCGGTGCGCAACGCAGTCGCACCGGTGGCGCAGGCGTTCGCCACGTTGTACACCGGGATGCCGGTCTGCCCGATCTGCTTCTGCAACTGCTGACCGATGCCGGCGTTGGCCTGCATCAAGCAGCCGGCGGCAAGCACACCCATGTCCTTCATCGTGACGCCGCCGTCGGCGAGCGCGCCGAGCGCCGCCTCAGAGGCGAGGTCGACCGTGTCGCGGTCGGGGTGCTTGCCGAACTTCGTCATCCGGATCCCGAGGATCCACACGTCATCGCTCATCGATTGCGCTCCTTCACTGTGGCTCGAAGCCGAACCCGATCGCTTCCGTCCCGTTGTCGTCAGTGCCCAACGAGTACGTCGCCAGCCGCACCTTCATTCCGAGCGTCACGTCGTCGGGCGTCGGGTCGACGTTGATGAGGTTCGCTCTCACGCTCGTGCCCGCGCAATCGACGATGGCCGACACGAACGGGACGGGAACACCCGGCGCGGCGAACGTCACGATTGTGAACGATCGCACTTCACCGTCGGTCGCGACATCCGCTCGACCGAACGCGGTTCCGCCACAGCTCGCACAGGCGTTGCGCCGATCGAAGTACCTGGCACCACATTCCGAGCACTCGTGAGCGACGAGGTGCGGACGCTCGCCCAACGCCAGGTAGTCGACCAGCGGGACGTGCGATGTCATCGGTGCGACGATAGCTACCACCGGTCGACGTGCACGACCTCGGTCGCGTCGCGTCGCGGTCGTGTCGTCGCCGAGCCACTCGGGCGATCTGTCGCCGCCCGACGGCCGAGGGCTACCGCGCCGACCGACAACATGCCG
>DASWRR010000657.1:0-4516 GCA_036403055.1 Ilumatobacteraceae bacterium
CAGGTGCTAGTACCAACGTCCGATAGGCCTCGTCGTCGAAGTCAGCGAGATTGGCGTTCGTGGGCACGGCATCGACGACGAACAGGATGGCGGAGCTGTACACCCATCCCCTGTCGTTGGTCGTTGATCCGGCGGAGACGAGATCGACCACCCGAGGCTCCCCAACGCGGCACACGCGACGGGTGTTGTTTCCTCACGAGGAGTACTGGGTAGTGCACGACCATGTCGGCGGCGATCGAGATCATCGCTTCGAGGCCCGCTGGCATCTTCGGGAACATTCGAATGGCCGGGTTCGCGTCGTCCGCAACTCCAGGCATACGACTGTCGTCACCCCCGCTGGGCGCATCGTCGTGCCGGCTTCCGTCGAGGTCGAGATCGACCGAGGCGCGCAGACGCGCAGCGATGTCGCCACATCACAGGGTCCGACCATCGTGTTGCGACCGATCGGCGAGGTCGTCGACATCGTCACCGTGCTGTCACCGGGTCACGCCGCGGTGACCATGGTTGATCAGACCTTCGACGGGCTGCTGCACTGCTCGATCCTGCGCGGCAGCACGACGGACCTCATTCGCTGGGCGGCCGACACGGAGATCTCGTGGGAACGGTGGAGCGCGTGACCATGGCGACTGCCCGGCCCTCGTTGGGCTTTGCGGAGGACGCCGTCGTTCCGTCACGCGACACCTTGCTCGACGAGGACGCTGTTACGGCGCTCCTCGATCGCATCATGGATCACGATGGCACGCTCGAATCATGCACGCTGCGTCGGGTGCGGTATCGGGTTGGCGACATCCTTCGCGTCGTGTACGACGTCGTCGCCGATGGGCGCGACTTCGTGATGTCCGCGAGGACGTTCCCGAACAGTGAAGAGGTGTTCCTACGAGCGCGGGTCCGCGCCGAACGCGTCCTCGGCATGCCCGGCGTCGCGCATGACCCGGACACGCAGAGCGTGTGGTGGACGGTTCCGAACGATCGGCAGCTTCGCAACCTCGGCACGTTGCTCGACCCGCCCACGAGGGTTCGTCGCAGCAGCGGCGTCCTGTGGGACCAGTCACGTCTGGTCGAGTACTCCCCCGAGCAATCGGCAACCGCCCGTCTGCTCGATGCCCACGGTCAGGTCACCGGTTACGCCAAGGCCTACGTGGACCGTGATGCGATGGACGTCGCAACTCAGTACAACCGCGTGGCTGCGTCGATCGCGTTGCTCGACGGCATTCGAACGCCGCGCGCATTGGGATGGGCGAGACCCGATCGGATCGTCGTGCTCGAGCCGATGCGTGGGCGGGCGTGGACGCAACTGCCGCTGCACTCACAACCGTCGGCGATGGGGTACTTCGGTGCAGCGTTGGCGAACGTTCACGGCCTTCCGACCGACTTCGGCCGCGGCGCGTTCCAGCGGTACCGGATCGAACGCGTGCTGCGCAGCGGCGACCTCGTCGCGCAGGCTCGACCCGACGTCGCGCAGATCATCAACGACGTCGGCGAACAGTTGGCCGAGGGTCCGCCCGAGCCCGACGCGATGGTGTGCTTGCACGGCGACGTGCACGCGAACAACGTCTTGTTCCATGGCGACCAGGTGTACATGATCGACTTCGATCGAGGCGGCTCAGGCGCAGCGTCGGCCGACATCGGCAGCCTCCTCGCATCGCTGTTGACGACGGAGCTCACCGAACCGGAGACAGCAGCCGAAGGGCTCGCGGCGTCGTTTCTCGACGGCTACGGCGCGCTCCGGCCCGTCCCGAGCAGTGCCGAACTGAAGTGGTACACGGCGGCGGCACTTGTCAGCGAGTGCGCGCTGCGTGCTGTCAACCGGGCGAACCGAACGGTCCTCGCGGTGCTTCCCGACGTGCTCGAGCTCGCCGGCGCGGTGCTCGCCGGAAAGCTCGGCGTCGAGGGCTGAGCCCGGCCGCTAGAGCGCGTCGTTCGGCCCCGTCGGTGCGATGTCGCCGTCGAGCAACGAGATGCGCTCGCGGACCGTCGAACCTCCCGCTGTCACGCTGACGACGACGCCGGCGAGGTTCGCGACCGGCCAATCGTCCAGACCGTGCGACCGGACGAGCGAACGAATGACGCCGCCGTGGGTGATCACCAGCAGCGAGCCGCCGGGGCTCTCGATTCGCATCGCGTCGAACGCCTCGAGGACGCGTTCCATGACGACGTCACTGTGTTCGAACCCATCGGGGCGCCGATCGTCGTCGAGCCAACCCGGCCAACCGCTCTCGATCTCGGTTCGAGTGAGTCCGGACCATTCGCCCACATCACGTTCGCGCAGCCGATCGTCGACGATGACGGGGCCGACACCCAGTTGCTGACCGAGGATCGCCGCAGTTTCCGCGGCGCGCAGCAGATCGCTGGAGACGATGCCGTCAACCGCGCCGATCGATGCAGCCGCGACGACCGATTGGCGACGGCCGAGCTCCGACAACGCTGGATCTGCGTGACCCTGCCAACGCCCGGTCGCGTTCCACTCGGATTGACCGTGGCGGATGACGAGCAGCTGAGTGGAGTCCATCCGTTCGGAGCTATCGCCGGCGCTTCGTACGGCTCGGCTGCGTGTACTCGTACTCGCCGGAGAACTGCGTGTCGACCTTCGCTCGCGTCATGACGATCCCCAACAGCCCGGCACCGACGCGCTCGAGCGTCGCGACGCTTTCGCGCAGCTGCGCCAACGAGACACGGTTCGACTCGGCCACCAGCAACACACCGTCGACATGACGCGACAACGCCGCCGCGTCGCTGACCGCGAGCAGCGGCGGGGAGTCGATGATGACGTAGTCGAACCGCCGCGACAGCTCGTCGGCGAAGGCACTCATCCGCCGACCACTCAGCAGCTCGCTCGGGTTCGGCGGCACAGGGCCGCCGACGATCACCGAGAGGTGTTCCGTGAGTCGCTGGATGGTGAGCTCCATCGGATCGCCCGCAAGGTTGTTCGCGAGGCCGTTGCTGGCATCGACGGCGAACATTCGGTGCAGGTCGGGCTTGCGCAGGTCGCCGTCGACCAGCACCACGCTGGATCCCGTCTGCGACAACACGACGGCGAGGTTCGCAGCAGTCGTGGTCTTGCCTTCGCCGGGGCGCGTGCTGGTGACTTGGATCGAGCGGACCTTGCGCTCGATCCCGAGGAAGAGGATGTTCGTTCGAAGGTTGCGGTACGCCTCGACCGCTGGGCTGTCGGGGGCGGAGACCGCAAGTGGTCTGTTGTCGCGAGCCGTCACGTTCGGAACGTTGGCGAGCACTGGGACATCGCTACCGAGCCGCGCGAGATCGCCGCCGCGATGTATCGAATCGTCGAGTCGTTCGACGACGAACGCCGCGCCGAGACCCAGCAACAGTCCAACGAGCGCGGCGAGCGTCGCCGTGCGGACGGGAGTGGGCTTGATCGGCTTGCTTGCAGGGAACGCGGGCCGAACCAACTCGGCGTTGCCCCCGGAGAGTGCTGCATCGACGTGGAGTTGATCGATGTGTTCACGGAACAGCGCCTGCTGATCGACGAGCGTGCGCCGATCGGCGATGGCACGCGAATCGTCGTCGGTGGCACTTGCTTCGATCTTCGCATCGAGTTGATCGATCTGCGCTTGCAGGTCCGTGATCGTCGACTGCAACTCGGCGCTCGCCGAGACCATTCCGTCGACGGCTTGCTCGCGTTTGACGTCGATGTACGCATCGACATACGCGTTCGCCAGCGTTGCAGCAGTCTGCGGATCACCACTCTCGACACTGGCGGCAATGACGTCGGCGTCCGTAAAAGCGCTGCCGCTCACCCGCGGCGGATCGTCCGCGATCCCGAGGTTCTTCTTCAGCCGTTCGTAGACGTCGTCGCCTTCGAGCACCGAGATCTCGTTCTGCACGAGCCGATCGGGGTTGATGCTCTGTTGGCCACTGCCGAACACCGACTCTCCGGGCAGCGTCCGGATCAACATGTCGGCTGCGGCGCGGTACACGGATGGCTGACGCAGTGAGAGCACGATCGCCGGCGTCGCGGTCGCGATGATCGCGACGATGACGATCCATGAGCGGCGAAGGATCTTGCGCCAGCGGTCGCGCAAGGTCATCTCCGGACGCACCCCGACGGTCATAGAGTCGCCAAGCCTACCGTTCGTCGCAGAACGCGGGTCACCGAGGCGCGTCGGGACCGAGCACGACGATCACATCGCCGCGGTCATCGGAGTTCGTGATGGGCTGCGGTGCATCGGTTGGAAACGGCGCGATGATCGCGGCCGGCACGCTGATGTCGACGGCCGCGATCGCGGCCTCGTCGTCGAATCCGAGCCGGTAGTAGATCACTGTCGCGCGCACCGGTCGGAGTGAGTTCCCGAGTGCGGTGATGTAACCGAGCGGCGCGATTCTGTCTGCGGTGATCGTCGCGAGGCGGAAGCGACCGTCGCCGTTCGCGAGGACGAGCCGGACTTGATCGCGCGGCAACGGTCCGCCGACCGACGTCGTGGTGGGCCCCGCAGTGGTCGACGACACCAGTGCGCTCGTCGTCGTCGTTGCCGACGTCGTGGACGTGATCGACGCC
>DASWRR010000658.1:0-4796 GCA_036403055.1 Ilumatobacteraceae bacterium
CTCGGGGTAGACGATCAGCTCGACGCCGTGATGCGCTGCTTCGTGCAGCAGATCGAGCATCCGACACACGACCTGATCGCGCGTGTGCTCGCGTTGCACGGGCCCGAGCTGCGCAGCGGCAACCGTGACGATTCGTGACACTGCGCACCTCCCTACAAACGTGAACGAAACGTAAACCTATCCGCGGTACTCGACGTACCCCAGCGACGGCATCACGTCACGCTCGTAGGCCCCTGGCGACGATGTTGCGGGTCACTTGTCCGACGATCGGATCGCCGGCGAGACCGAACACCCAATCGGTCGAGCCGACCGTGTACACGTCGCCGCCGATCTCGCCGAACGGACGACACGTCAGCATCACCGCGTTGCCGTGACGGCACAACGCCAGCGTCTCGGCGTCGACACGTCCATGGAGTCGGGACGCGACGAACTCGAGATCACCTTGGTCGTCGAGCGCGGCGATCGACGCCGGGTACTCACCCATCGCCAGGTTCGACGAGGGTGTGAACGCGACCACTTCGACGACGGCGGGAGTTCCGTCACCGCCGGCCGCGATCGGCAGTTGATACCTGTCGAACCCGAGACGGCATCCAACGGTTTCGTAACCCACGACGCCGTCGTCGACTCCGAGGAGATCGCCGTAGCGCAGCCCCGTTCCTTCGAACATCCAGTGGTCGTTGCGGTACACGGTGAAGGCGCCCGATCCTCGCGGTGTCGCTGCCCCGAACCGGCTGTAGAGCCCGTAGGCCGATCCTGCGCCGAGGAACGCGGTCTCCGGTTTACCGACCAACGGATCCGCCCACATGCCCGACATCGTCGGCTGTGCATCCGTTCCGACGACCGGGTCGACGTGGTGCGCCATGTACTTGTGGCACACCATGGCCCGACGGTCGTCTTCGAGACGCACCTGCCAGAACATCGTGTTGCCGGAGAAGCTGGCGTAGTTGCCGCCGGCTCGGACGTGCTCCTCGACGACGGCGCGCTGGCCTGCTGACCAGTACTCGTCGTGACCGACCCCGAGGACGAGGTCGTAGCCATCGATCGTCGTGGGATCGTGTTCGAGATCGCTGGACACCGCGTAGTCGAGCTCGATGCCCTGCGCCTCCGCCCACTCGACGAAACGACGTTCGTAGGTGAACCACCCGGCGGAGCTCATGAAACCCGGGTAGCCGTTGGCGAATCGATACTGCTGGTAGATCAACCCGTCGACGTCGGGCTCCTCGCGACGGTACGTCGGTCGCGCCTTGCGATCGTCGCGTTCGGTCGATGGCCGCATCAACATCCCTCGGCCGAAAGGCCGTTCGAACGAGACCCGCGAGCCACCGGTGTACAGGCTCTTGCCGCCCCAGCTGTTGTAGGCGTTGTACGTGTTCGTTGCGATCACCAGGAGCGCTCGGGCCCGTCGGCTACCGCCGCGGACGACGAAGCCGGCGTAGCTCACGGCGCGGTCTGCTGGCGCCTCGTGGGCGGTCATCGTGACGAGGTAGAAGCCGCTGTGCCATGACGCTCCGACGGGGATCGTGACGCCGACCGGCCACCCGCAGCCGTGCGAATCTGCGTCATCCGGAAGGGCTTGCTCGACGCCGGGAAGATCGGTGATCGCCCAGACCAGTTCGCGCTGTGCACCCCACCGGTGGACCTCGACGTCGTACAGGTACGCGCGTGACGAGACGTGCAACTCGACCGGTTCTCCGGGGGCGCAGCTGAGGCGGCCGCAGTACCCCTCGACCGCGTCGTATCGGGTGATGTCATCCGTCATTGCGGATCACCGTAACCCGCGACGACGTCACTCGATGGCGCCCGAGGAGTGGTGACAGAATCGTTCTGTGCCGTTGCATCCTCAAGCCGAATCGTTGCTCGCGCTCATGGCTTCACTCGATGAGCCACCGCTCGAACGGTGCACTCCCGTCGAGGCTCGCGAGATCCGCGCACGCCGTCAGCGACCGTCGACAGAACCGATTCACGAGAGCCGCGATGTCGATGCAGGTGGCGTGCCGGCGCGCTTGTATCGACCCAACGACCGTGACGGACTCGGTGTGCTCGTCTTCTTCCACGGCGGCGGATGGGTGCTGGGCAACCTCGACACGCACGACAACCTCTGTCGCATCCTCGCGAACAGCAGTGGCCACGCGGTTCTCAGCGTCGACTACCGGCTGGCGCCCGAGCACAAATATCCCGCGGCGCTCGAGGATGCGCTCACTGCAACGCGATGGGCGAATGCGAATGCCGAGTCGTTGGGCTGCGCGCCAGATCGCATCGCTGTAGGTGGCGATTCGGCGGGCGGCACCCTGGCGATCACCGTCGGGCACCTCGCGCCGGTGCCCTTGCGCTACCAGCTGCTCGTCTACCCCGCGACCGATCTGACTCGCAGCTTTCCGAGCTTCGTCGAAAATGCCGACGGTCCACAGCTCACCGCCGCAGGGATGGGGTGGTTCATCGATCACTACCTCGGCGGCACGTCGACGAGTCTCACGGATCCACGTGTGTCGCCGCACTTCGCCGCTGACCACGTCGTTGCCGAGTCGCCGCCGACGATGTTGATCACCGCGGAGTACGACCCGCTGCGTGACGAGGGTGACGCCTACGCGGCCCGTCTCGCGTCGTTGGGCGTCCCCGTCAGCCACATACGGTTCAGTGGGATGTACCACGGGTTCTTCTCACTCGCCGACTTCTTCGACGACGCGATCGCGGCGAACCACATGGCCGGTGCTGCGGTCGGTCGAGTGCTCGGCCGCTGACGCGGGGCCAACTCACGGCATGCGTCAGGTCGTGTCGGGCACGAACCCGATCGCGTCGATCTCCAGGGCGCAGTCCATCGGGGTGCGCCCGGCTTGCATGCGCGTCCTCGTCGGCAAGGAGTCGTCGCTCGCGAAGTACCCGCGGTAGATCCGGTCGAAGGCCTCCTGGTCGGTCTGATCTTTGAGCCACACGACCACCTTCAACAGGCAGTCCATGTTGGAGCCGGCCGCCTCCACCAACGCTTTCAGATGATCCATCACGCACCGGGCTTGCACGTCGAACGGCGTCGCGGGGAACGGCGGAATCGGTTGGCCGGCACTCCGCGCAGCTCGCAATCGCGAGCAGTACTCCGCGTCGAACGGCGGCAGCCCAGAGACGTAGACCATGTCGCCGTGGCGGATGCAGAGGTTGAACGGTCCACCGGTCGCCGGGACGTCGGCATGCACCACCTGTTTGTTCATCAGCACGACCGTACCGTCACCGGGTCGCCGCGATCTCCACTGCACGAGCGAACACGGCGTCGAGCATGGGCTCGGTCAGTCGCCGCGTGAACGTGTTCTGCTGGCTGGGGTGGAACGAACAGATCAGGTTCAAGCCGTTCGGCGCGAATACCTCCACACCATGACCGAACTTCGGGCGCGGTCGAACTCCGAGCTCGGCACAGGTCGCTTCGTACGCGAACGCCCCGAGGCACACGACGACGCTCACGTCGCTCAGCAGAGCAAGCTCGCGCTGCAAGAACGGACGGCAGCCGGCGCGCTCCGACGGGAGCGGTTTGTTGTCGGGCGGCGCGCATTTGACGACAGCCGTGACCCACGCGCCCGAGAGTGTCAACCCGTCGTCGACGGCGGTCGACGTCGCTTGGTTGGCGAGGCGGGCGCGGTGCATCGCCCTGAACAGCCAGTCACCGGACCGATCGCCGGTGAACACCCGACCGGTTCGGTTCGCGCCGTGCGCGGCAGGGGCCAGCCCGAGCACCAACACCTTGGCGGATGGATCACCGAAGCCGGGGACACCGCGACCCCAATACACCTCGTCGCGAAAGGACGCGCGCTTGTCGACGGCGACCTGTTCACGCCATTCGACCAGCCGCGGGCACTCACGACAGGAGCCGACGTCGGCCGCGAGGTGAAGGAGCGAATCCACGGATTGCACACTAAGTTGCAGGATCGAGATGGCGAGATCACGACCTGCACCCCCCTCGTCGACGCTGTTCTTGCTCGTACGTCACGGCTTGACGCCGACCACTGGCAAGATCTTGCCTGGTCGCGCCGCGGGTCTGCACCTCGCTGAAGCCGGGCAGAAGCAGGCCGAAGCTGCAGGCGAGCGCATCGGCGCACTCGCCACGGTGGACGCGATCTATTCGTCGCCGCTCGAGCGAGCCCGCGAGACGGCCGCGCCGATCGCAAAGGCTCGAGGACTGAAGACGGTCGTCGACAAAGGCTTGCTCGAATGCGATTTCGGTGACTGGACCGGCGCCGAACTGAAGAAGCTGATGAAGCTGCCGGAGTGGGGCACGGTGCAGCGAGCCCCTTCCACGTTTCGGTTTCCCAACGGCGAGAGCTTCACGGAGATGCAGACGCGGATGGTGTCGACCATCGACCGGCTGCGTGCCGCGCACGAGGGCGGCGTCGTGGTGTGCGTCTCCCATGCCGACACGGTGAAGGCGGCGGTCGCACATGCGATGGGGACACACATCGACCTGTTCCAACGCATTGTGATCAGCCCGTGCTCGATCACCGCGATTGCGTACTCGAAGGCCGGCCCTGTTGTGCTGACGGTCAACTCAACGGGCGGATCGCTCGCCGAACTTCGGCCCTCGTGAGCTCATGATGGGTGTCTTCTACGAGTTCGACGAGGTGGACGCATTCACGGTCGGCGCGATCGGCCAGCCAGGGCAGCGCACGTTCCTGCTGCAGGCCCGTCGCGGTGCGACGAGGGTGACCGTGAAGTGTGAGAAGCAGCAAGCGGCCGCAATCGCGGACTACCTGCGCAAGGTGATGAGCGACCTGCCGTCGCCGGTCGAGCAGCCACTCCCAGCCGCGATGGAGCTGGCC
>DASWRR010000659.1:0-3483 GCA_036403055.1 Ilumatobacteraceae bacterium
GCATCACCGCCAAGAAGGGCATCGAGTACTGACGTGGGCGACGTCACTCTGCTGATCGGCGGCGTGCGCAGTGGCAAGTCGTCGTTCGCCGTCGAGATCGGCGCGCGCTACGACGGAGACGTGATCTTCGTCGCAACAGCGGAGCCGTTCGATGACGAGATGCACGACCGCATCGCCCAACACCGACTCGACCGCCCCGCTTGGCCGACGGTCGAAGCCCCATTGGACCTCGGAGAGGCGATCGACGCAGCGCCCGCCGGCGCGCTGCTGATTCTCGACTGCATCACCGTGTGGGTCGGCAACGAGCTGCATCACCGCGGCACCGTCGACGGGTCGCATGTCGTGCGAGCACTCGGCGCACGCAGTGGCCCGAGTGTCGTCATCACCAACGAGGTGGGGCTTGGGGTGCATCCCGAGACAGCGCTCGGACGTCGTTACCGAGACGACCTCGGCACGATCAATCAGGCACTCGCCGAAGTTGCAACGACGACGTTGCTGATGGTCGCAGGGCGGGCGCTTCGCCTCGACGACCCATGGAAGGAGCTCATATGAGCTGGCTGCGCGACGCATTGGCGAACATCTCCGAGGGCGATGACGAGGCCGGCGACGCGGTGCGCGCCCGAGCGGCCGACATCCTTCGACCAGCCGGCGCACTCGCCCGTCTCGACGACGTCGCCGCGTGGGTCGCGCAGTGGCAGGGATCGTCGCAGCCGGCCATCCGCAAACCGGCCGCGTTGATCTTCGCCGCCGATCATGGTGTCGCCGCCGCAGCAGGAGTCAGCAAGTACCCGGTCGACGTCACCGCCGCGATGCTCGCGGCGTACAAGGCAGGCAAGTCGACCGTGAGCGCGTTCGCAACGGTTGCCCGCGCGACCGTCGAGGCCATCGATGTCGGCGTGGGGCGACCGACCAACGACATCCGGTTCGAGGCCGCGATGTCCGTCCAGCGTTTCGACGAAGCGTGCGAAGCGGGACGATCCGCGGTGAACCGAATCGACACCGACCTCCTCGTGATCGGCGAGATGGGCATCGGCAACACGACAGCAGCTGCCGCAGTTGCTGCCGCCATCGCCGGCGGTGATGTCGCTGCCTGGGTCGGCAGGGGAACGGGCGTCGACAACGCCGGCCTGAAGCGAAAGCGCGATGCCGTGCAATCAGCAGTCGACCGCGTCGCCGCTGTCGTCGATCCGCTCGAGATCCTCCGTGAAGTCGGCGGAACCGAGCTCGTCGCGATGGCTGCCGCGATCGTCGCCGCCCGCCATCGCAACATCCCTGTGCTGCTCGACGGATATGTGGTCGCGGCGTCGGCGCTGCCGCTCGCGATCGTCCGCCGCGACGCGCTCGATCATTGCCGCGCCGGGCATTGCTCGGCCGAGCCGGGCCATCGCATGTTGCTCGAACGACTCCACAAGCAACCACTGCTCGACCTCGAGATGCGCCTCGGGGAAGGGTCCGGCGCGATGTGTGCTGTGCCGCTCGTGGCGATGGCGTGCGCCGGCATCACCGACGTGCCGACGTTCGGAGAGTGGTTCGGCTGACAGGTTTCCTCGCCGCGACGCAGTTCCTCACGCGAGTTCCGATCCGGTTGCGCCGCGAGCCGGATGTTGCGAGAACGGTGCCATGGTTCCCGGTCGTCGGCGGGGTCATCGGTGCCGCCGTGGGTGGCGCAGCGGCCGGCTTGTGGCATGTTGTGCCGCCGCTCGTCGCCGCTGCGGTGGCGGTTGCCATCGGCCTGTTGATCACCGGGGCGTTTCACGAGGACGGGCTGGCGGACGTTGCCGATGCCTTCGGCGGCGGGTGGACGATCGAGCGTCGGCTGGAGATCCTTCACGACCCGCGCCACGGCAGCTACGGCGTCGCCGCGATGTGCAGTTCCATCGTCGTTCGGATGGTCTGCATCGGGTCGATGCCGGGTCCCGCAACGATGTTCGCAACCGCGGTCGCGGCGCATGCAGCAGCACGCGGTGCCGCTGTCGCGTTGATGGGTGTCGCCCCGCTCGCGACGCACGAAGGGCTCGGTGTCGACTACGGGCAGTCGACCACTCCCGCCCGCGCCATCGCCGGGGCAGCGGCGGGCATCGCGGTCGCCTCGCTGGCGGTTGGATGGTGGGCCGCTCCCCTGGCGCTCGCGATGCTGGTGTCGATCGTCGCCGTTCGATGGTTGGCGTTGCGCAAGATCGGCGGGATCAGCGGTGATGTGCTGGGTGCATGCGAGCAGGTTGCCGAGTGTCTCGGTCTCGTCGTTCTCAGCGGCCTCGCCGCCCACCATGCCCTGTGGTGGCGCTGACCCGCCTGCTGCGCTCAGGACCGGTTCCGAATCGTCAGTGACGATATGCGACGTGCGATTTTCGTTCTGGGTGCCACACTCCACAGAACAGCCAGGTCACAAGCGGGGGTGGCGCCCAGATCGCTCGGAAGAAATGCGGTGAATCGTCACAGACGGTTCACGAGGAGAGGGTTGGGTTACCAGTGCTCGCCGGCGCTAGGCCTTGACCCACTCGTGGATGCGGCGGATGCCCTCCTCCATGTCGGCGTCGGCCATCGCGAAGCTGAACCGCGCGTAGCCAGGCGTCCCGAACGCCTCACCCGGCACGAACGCGACCTTCGCCTCACCGAGGATGTTGTCGGCGAGCTCCAACGTGGTGTTGCTGACCGTGCCGTTGGGACCGACCGGACGACCGAGCAGACCCGAGAAGTTCGGGTAGCAGTAGAACGCGCCCTGCGGGACGATCGCTGTCACATCCGGAATCGCGTTCAACATGTTGTGCATCGTGACCGCCCGCCGGGCGAACGCTTCGCGCATCATCGCAACGGCGGAGAGATCGCCGCTCACCGCTTCGAGCGCGGCGACCTGCGCGACGTTGTCGACGTTCGAGGTGCTGTGCGACTGGAAGTTGATCGCCGCCTTCATGACATCGGTCGGCCCGATCATCCAACCGACTCGCCACCCGGTCATCGCATAGGTCTTGGCGACGCCGTTGACGATGACGCATTGGTCGGCGAGCTCCGGTACGACGCTCGGCATGCTGACGAACTTGTTGTCGCCGTAGACGAGGTGCTCGTAGATCTCGTCGGTCAGCACCCACACGCCGTTGTCGACAGCCCAACGACCGATGGCCGCGACCTCGGCCGGGGAGTAGATGGCACCACTCGGGTTGTCGGGGCTGACGAACAGCAGCACCTTGGTGCGCGGCGTCAGCGCGGCATCGAGTTGTTCGATCGTCGCCTTGAACCCCGTCGTCTCGTCGGTCTGGATCACCACCGGCACACCGCCGGCGAGCGTGATCGCCTCCGGATATGTCGTCCAGTACGGCGCCGGGCAGATGACCTCGTCGCCTGGATCGCACAGCGCGGCGAACGCGGTGAACACCGCGTGCTTTCCACCGTTCGTGACCAACACCTGGCTCGCCTGACACGTGAACCCCGAGTCGCGCAAGGTCTTCGCCGCGATCGCTTCGCGCAGCTCGGGCAGGCCTGCCGCAG
>DASWRR010000660.1:0-1981 GCA_036403055.1 Ilumatobacteraceae bacterium
GGAGTCTTCGTGCACAGCGTCCCGCCGACACGAGTGGAGATCCCGTCGAGGCCGTCGACCCAGGCGATCGGAGTGGGCCACGGCGCCGCGTCGGTCCCGCCCGCGACGACGGTACGCGCCGCGGCGAGGTCGAGCTTCTGATTGGTGACCGGTCCGATCCCGCCGGGGAAGAGCCCATCCATGATCACCAACCGCGTGACCTTGTCGGTGACCAACGCGCGGCCGGTCGATGAGGCGAGGAGTCCCGCCAGGTTCGTGTACGCGCCGAGCGCCACGATCGTGACGCTGTGATCCGGTTGTCGGCCCAGTAGTTGGCGATACAGGTCGACGGCCTCGGGCACATCGCCGCTGCCGCCCACCGAGTGGGGGAGCCGTCGCGCGAGGACGTCGGTGTAGCCGTGCGCCGCGGTGTCGGCATCGCTGTGCGCGACCGCGCCCAGCGGGATGTCGGCATGGCCGTACGCGGTGTCGATGGCGTCGATCGCGGCGACGGCGATCGGATTGCGGACGTCGGACACGATGCCGAGGACGTTCAGCGCGCCTTGCTGTTGCAACACGTTCGCGATTCCGATCGCGGTGACGTCGTCCCACCAGCGGGAGAGGTCCGTGTCGATGATCACGCTCGGACCGGTCGGGTGACGCGCGGCCGCGCTCACCGCCGGAGCGTTCGTCGCCGTTGTCGTCGCGCGAGGTGAGGCCGACCCCGACGAACCGGAGGAACACCCTGCCGATGCAATCGCCGACAACACGACGGTGACGACAATTGCGCCCGTTGACGGGACGCGGCGGTGTCGACCACGCTCGATCGTCCTCATCGCAGCTCCCCCCGGAGGCCGGCGTTATCCCGCCATAGTTGCACCATTGGACACGCCCGACGACCAGTGGATGCAACCTCGACGTGCACCGCGCTCCGCGGGCGCGTGCAACTAGTTGGCGCCGACGACTGTGAAGTCCTGGCTCACGAAGATGTGGTGCGGCCAGTTGACGCCGATGTAGTGGACCTCGTACTCGCCGCCGCTGAGCTGCACGACGCGGTCGACGACGCCCCCGGGGTATGTGGCCAGCGCGGCTGTGGTCGCCTTGTTCGCGGTTGTTCCGCTGACGATCGTTCCCGACCCCTCGGTGTAGTTCGCCGGGATCTGGCCGATCTGCTTCGAGGTTGTCGGTGCACCGCGCGTGAAGGGGACCACCCCTGCCGCCGCCGAGGAAGCTGCCGAACCGACGCCGCCGATCGGTTGCAGCATGACCTGCGTGGCGGTGATCGTCGTTCCGTTCGTCGTCCCGAGGACGAGGACGCCTTCACCGGTTGTTACGGCAGTCGCCGAAGCCGGGGTCGTGCCCTTCTCGTACGTCGTCGAGGGCGCCTCGTCGACGGTCACCTTCTGACCGGCTGACGTCGTCATCGTGAAGCTCGAGCTGGACCGGCCGGCGATCGTGCCCGATGCCCCGCCGGCGGCCGGTCCGGATCGAGCGTTGGATCCGCGGCCGCCCGCGGCGGTGGTCGAGGTTCCGGCGACGGTCGTCGAGGGCGATGTGGCTGTCGGCGAGGAGGATCCGCAGCCGCACAGTGCGATCACCCCACAAGTCAACGCCGCGGCGAACGCCGTGTATTGCCTCATCGAGATCTCCTTCACCTTGTCGCGGTTGACTCGGCTGTGTCGGGCTGCAAGAGAAACGAGCCGACCGCGATCAACGCGAGTGCGCACGCGATCGCCAGTGGCCAGACCAAGCCCTGATGGAGCACCAGTACTGCGCCGATCAGTGCACCCGCGAACATCGCACCGACCGACCCGACCCTGCGTACCGAGCGCGGATTCGTTCCTCCTGCGAACCACGAGTCGGCGGCGAGGCCGGTAAGCGTGAGCGTGAGAACCGTTGTCGTGAGATCGGCTGCACCCAGTCGACGAACGGTCGCATTTCGCAGTCCCATAGCGACCGCGGTCAACGCGACGATCGGCCACCGCTCCCCGAATGTGCCGTT
>DASWRR010000661.1:0-5243 GCA_036403055.1 Ilumatobacteraceae bacterium
CGAGAACGTGGTCGACGGCCGCGTCATCGACCACGACCGTCTCGAGTACCTCGCCGCTCACCTCGCGCAGGTGCACCAGGCAATGGAGGACGGCGTGCCGGTCGACGGCTACTTCGCCTGGTCACTGCTCGACAACTTCGAATGGGCCTACGGCTACGAACCGAAGTTCGGCCTCGTCGCGGTCGACCAGGAGACACAACGCCGGACCCCGAAGCAGAGCGCGCTCTGGTACGCCGACGTCGCCAAATCCGGCGAGATCCACCCCGCCCCCTGACCCCCGACCGAGTGTTATTCAGCCTTCGCCGAGGCTGACTTCGGCGGCGATGCTCTCGCGTCGACCGGGGAGTGTCGAGATGCCGCGGCGCATGTGTCGGAGCTCGCGGCGCTGTTCGAAGCCGAGACGCTGCAGGGTCGCGATGTGCCCGCTCTCCGGCGGAACGCTGAGTCGCGGCGGTGTCGGCCATTGCAAGGCGAGCGCACCCGTCAGCAGGCTCGCCAACGATTCGGACGTGTCTGCGACGACCGGTGCCAGCGTTGCTTCCTGGGCGACGAGGTACCCGGCGACCTTTCCACGCCGTCGGAGGAGCAGCGACCGGCCTGGATGTTGATCGATCACCTTGGCGAGCAAAGCCCGGCGCGATGCGCCGAAGCGAGGGGCATCGAACCGCACGATGTCGTCGACGTCCGCGGCGGTGACGGGCTCACACGGCTCGATCTCGGCGATCGCGGACGCAGCGCCGGCGAACACCATCACCCGTGTGACGCCGATGTCGGCAAAGCCCATCCGCTCGTACACCGGGCCACCGACGATCGACGCATCGAGAGCCGACGCGCATCCGTGGCCGGCGAGCACGCCGCTGAGATGTTCCGTGATCGCGGTGGCGATCCCGCGGCGCTGGAACTCCGGCGTGGTCGCGACGAGACCGATCCAACCGAACCCACCCTCCGGATACGCGACACAACAACCCGCCCCGACGATCGAACCTTCGTGCTCGACGACGGCGAGTCCATCCGGTTGGACTGAAGCGAATCGATCGATGCTCGTCCGAAACGACCCGACGCCGTAGGCCTGTTGCATGACGATGTCCATCGCCTCGAGCGCCGCCGGCTCCGCCGTTGCGTCGACACGTCTCGGCGTCACGCCGGTGGATGGTAGTGGAGTGGGGTGGCGCGATACCCGAGCTGCGTGAGTCACATCGGGCGTGTAGCGCAAGAACGGGCTCACAGCGGCGCTCAACCCGAGCTCGCGTGAGTCACATCAGGCGTGTAGCGCGAGATCCGACTCACACGGGCCTGACGCCCGAGCGGGGACGCGCAAACGGCCCGAGCCGAAGCCCGGGCCGTGAACGAACGCGGCGTGAGCCGCAGGTATTACTTGACTTCGACCGAAGCACCTGCGTCGGCGAGCTTGGCCCTGGCTGCCTCTGCGGCTTCCTTGGTGGCCTTCTCGAGGACCGGCTTCGGTGCGCCGTCGACGAGATCCTTCGCCTCCTTGAGGCCAAGGCTGGTGAGCTCGCGCACGACCTTGATGACCTGGATCTTCTGCGCGCCGGCCGAGGTGAGGATGACGTCGAACTCATCCTTCTCCTCTTCGGCCGGAGCGGCGGCTGCGGCGCCGCCACCAGCGGCCGCAACTGCCACGGGGGCAGCGGCGGTGACGCCGAACTTCTCTTCGAACGCGTCGAGCAGTTCCTTGAGCTCGATGACGGTCATGCCGGAAATGGCGTCGAGGACATCGTCCTTGCTGAGTGTTGCCATGATGATCTTCTCCTTACGAATGTGTTGTCTGTACGAATGGTGTGTGGTGGGGCAGGCGGCTCACGCCGCTGCCTCTTCTTTTTGGTCGATGAGGGCCTTGAGGCCGTATGCGAAGTTGCGTGGGAGCGCTTGCAGCAGGCCGGCGGTCTTCACCAGCGGGGCTTGGAACGCTCCAGCCAGCATCGCCAGCAGGACGTCGCGGCTCGGCAGGTCGGCAAGGCTGTCGATGTCTTTCGTCGACATCGACTTGCCGCCCATCGATCCGCCCTTGATGATGAGGAACGGGTTGGTCCTTGCCGCATCCTTCAGCGCCTTGGCGACGCCAGCGGCATCGCCAGTGACGAACGTGATGGCACTCGGGCCCGTCAGCAGTTCTGCAAGACCGTCCATCGCTGCCTTCTCGGCACCGAAGCGAGCCAGCGTGTTCTTGTACACCTTGTACTCGCCGCCGCTGGTCCGCAGTTGACGACGCAGGGTCGCGAGCTGGCCGACGCTCATGCCGCGGTATTCGGTGATGATCGTCGCGTCGGCTGCAGTGAGCTTGGCGGAAACCTCGTCGACCACGGCCACTTTCTCGGCACGGGGGTTCTCAGTTGTCATGTACACCTCCTCTCGCTTCAACTCGGGTGCTCGCTGTGCAGCGAACACCGCGAGGAGCGAAAGACGAGTGCCTGACGATCCGGTTCACGTGTTCACCTCGGCTGGTGGGAAGCCCATTATCCCCGGAGGGACCAGCGGTCTTTGGCGAGCGATTGCTTTGATGTGTGCAGCAACACTATCGGCGATTTCGCCGTGGCGTTACGGGCGATGGTCCGGGTGACCGACCTCGGGGCGCAACCTCGTCGGGTCGATCTTGATGCCAGGGCCCATCGTCGACGAGACGGTGATCTTGCGGAGGTACCGACCCTTCGCCGCGGCCGGTTTGGCGCGCTGCAGTTCGTCGATGACGGCACGGAAGTTCGCCTCCAGCGCGGTCGGCTCGAAGCTGGACTTGCCGATCGTGACATGGACGTTCCCGTAGCGATCCGTCCGGTACTCGACCTTGCCGCCCTTGAACTCGGCGACTGCCCGAGCGACGTCTTGCGTCACCGTGCCGGTCTTCGGGTTCGGCATGAGACCACGTGGCCCGAGCACACGACCGAGGCGACCGACGAGCGGCATCATGTCGGGCGTGGCGATCGCGAGATCGAAGTCCATGTTGCCCTTCTGGATCGCTTCCGCAAGATCGTCGGCACCGACGATGTCGGCACCTGCGTCACGGGCCTGCTGCGCTGCCTCACCGGATGCGAACACGGCGACGCGAACGTTCTTGCCGGTTCCCTCGGGGAGTGCCACGGTGCCGCGGACCATCTGGTCCGCTTTGCGCGGGTCGACGCCGAGGCGGATCGCGACGTCGACGCCCTCGTCGAACGTCGCCTTCGCCAGTGACTTCGCCAACGTCACGGCCTCGGTCGGCGTGAACAGTTGGTCACGGTCGAACGCCTTGACCGAATCTGCGAACTTCTTTCCTGACATCTCTGTCTCCCTCAGTGGTAGCGCCGCCGGGCGAGGTCGTCCCGGTCGAGCGGTGTGCTTGTTGAAATGAACGTGTGCTACGAGACCTTGAGGCCCATGGAACGAGCCGTACCGCGAATCTGCTGCTTCGCGGCTTCGAGGTCGTACGCGTTGAGGTCGGGCATCTTGATCTTGGCGACTTCTTCGATGTCAGCCTCGGTGACGGTGCCGACGACGGTCTTGCCGGGCTCGGTCGAGCCCTTCGCCAGACCGGCCTTCTGACGCAACAGCACCGGTGCCGGCGGCGTCTTCAGGATGAAGGTGAACGTACGGTCCTCGAAGATGGTGATCTCGACGGGGATGATCGTGCCGACCTGCGACTCGGTCGCCGCGTTGTACTGCTTGACGAAGTCCATGATGCCGACGCCGTGCGGCCCGAGAGCCGTGCCGACGGGCGGGGCCGGTGTGGCCTTGCCCGCTGGGATCTGGATCTTGACGATCGCGCTGACCTTCTTCTTTGCCATGACTGGTTTCCTTGCTGCTTCTTCTGGAGTGGTTCGACGTGCTGCGGTTTACAGCTTCGAGACTTGGCTGAAATCCATCTCCACCAAGGTCTCGCGACCGAAGATGTTGACAAGGACCTTGAGCTTCATGTGATCGGCGTTGATCTCGGCGATGGTGCCGGCGAAATCGGCGAACGGGCCTTCCTTGACGCGAACGCTCTCGCCGACCTCGTAATCGAGCTTCGGCTTCTTGCGATTCGGCAAGCCGCCGGTGCCATCACCCTTGGCCGCGAGGAACGTCTGCACTTCGCGACGCGACAATGGTGTCGGCTTCTGACCCTCCTTGTTCTGGCCGACGAAACCCGTGACACCGGGGGTGTTGCGGATGCAGTACCAACTGTTGTCGTCCATGTAGCAACGAACGAGGAGGTAGCCGGGGAAGACCTTCTTCTGCACGGTCTGCTTGCGACCGTTCTTGAACTCGTCGACTTCCTCCATCGGGATGACGACTTCGAAGATCTTGTCTTCCATGTTCATGCTCTGAATACGAGCGTGGAGGTTGGCGGTGACCTTCTTCTCGTAGCCGGATTGCGTGTGCACGACGTACCAGGCACCCGGGCGCGTCCACGGATCGTCGACGATCTCTTCCTCGGCCGCCGGCTCGTCGGCGGTGTCGACCGCGGCGTCCTCTGACAGGTCGAACGACGCATCGACCGTCTCGTCGGCGTTGTCGGTGTGGTCGGTGTCGTCGATCGCTCGTTCGTCGAGCGGGGTGGCTTCTGGGTCAGTTTCGGTCAGCATCTCGTCACTCATGATCAGTTGTCGTACAGCCAGCCCGAGAGCACACCGAAGAGTGAGTCGAGGCCGAAGACGAAGGCGGTGTAGATGATGACCGTGGTCAGCACGATCAACGAGAAGCGGCGAACTTCAGGCCACTTGGGCCACGCCACCTTGCGCATCTCGTCGCGAACTTCGCGGAGATAGAGCGCCGGTGTCGTGCGTTCCTTGCGCTGACGGGGCTGCGGCGCGGGCGCGCGCGTCGGCCTTCCCTGCTCGTCCAGCGCGCCCATCTTCTTCAGCGAACGCTTTTGCTCTCGGTTGAGGTCATCCAATGACATTGATTGCTCCCATAGGGATGTGGGCAGGGCAGGAGGGACTCGAACCCCCGACCGTCGGTTTTGGAGACCGATGCTCTACCAACTGAGCTACTGCCCTCGGAAGGGCGACTGGTAACGCTACCAGCCGCCCGTCGAGGTTCGGCCCGCGGTGGCGGGTGTTCAGCGGGTCTCTTTGTGCGTCGTGTGCCGATGATCGTTGGCGCAGTACTTCTTCATCTCGAGTCGCTCACGGTCGTTGACCTTGGACTTCGTCGTGATGTAGTTACGGCGCTTGCACTCGGTGCACTCGAGGGTGATCTTCACCCTCTTGTCGTTCTTCGGCATTCAGTCCTCTCAGTCCTCCGGACGGGTGTCGGAACCGGCTGCGCCG
>DASWRR010000662.1:0-3644 GCA_036403055.1 Ilumatobacteraceae bacterium
CGCCCCGAACGGCTCGTCCATCAGCAACAGGGGTGGGTGCGCGGCCAATGCGCGCGCGATTGCGATCCGCTGTTGCATGCCACCCGAGAGCTGCCACGGCATGTAGGCCGCGAAGTCGGCAAGCTTCACGAGGTCGAGCATCTCGGCGGACCGCGCCCTGCGCTTGGTGCGGTCCCAACCTTTCAGTTCGAGCGGCAGTTCGATGTTCTTCGCCACGGTGCGCCACTCGAACAGGCCGGCCTGTTGGAACGCCATCCCGTAGTCCTGGTCGAGCCGCGCCTGCCGCGCACTCTTCCCGTTGACCGTGACGACGCCGGCGCTCGGCTCGGTGAGGTTGGCGATCAACCGGAGCAGTGTGCTCTTGCCGCACCCCGACGGTCCAATGAGCGTCACGAACGCTCCGGATGGGATGGCCAGATCGATGTCGACGAGTGCATCGACCCGACTGGCTTTGCCTGGGTTGAAGACCTTGCGCACCCCGGAGACTTCGACCGCGTTCACCCGACGACCTCGCGAGGTCGATTGCGCATCAGGATGAGGTCGACTACCGACACAAGACCAGCCATCACGAGGCCGAGAAACGCGGCACCGATCACTGCGGTATACACGATTGCGGGATCGCTCGTCGTCGCCCGACCGAACTCGATCACGAGCCGCCCGATCCCACCGCGCAGCCCCGTCGAGATCTCCGACACGACGACACCGATCACTGCACCGGCTGCACCCAACTTCAACGCGGGGATCATGTACGGCAACGCGGCGGGGAAGCGCAACTTGAACAGCGTGCTGCGCCACGATGCCGCGAAGCTGTGCATCAACTCGATGGACGAAGCGGCCGGCGACTGCAGTCCGCGCAACGTCCCGACCGCGATGGGAAAGAAGGTGAGGAACGCGCCGAGCAGCGATGCCGACATCCACCGCTCCCACACGAACCCGCCGACCTTGAGCTTGCCGCCCCAGCTGACGATCAACGGTGCGAGCGCGATGAGCGGGATCGTCTGTGAGATGACGAGGTACGGCAGCACTGCCCGAGCGGCGACTCGGAACCTCGTCATCACCACGGCGAGCAGCACGCCGGTGACGAGGCCAACCGCAAAACCCGCGAGCACCAGCCGGAACGAGTAACCGACCGCCTTCGCGACGACGGAGAGCACGGACTGATCGGAGGCGCGGCTGATCGGGTCGCCGAACCGCGACACGATGTCGGAGACGTGGGGCATCACCCTGTCCTTGGCGCGCGGCAAGATCTTCCAGCCGAGGACACTGCCGCCGTCCTGCGGGCCGAATCGCTTGTACAGCTCCCACCCGACCGCGACGAGCACCATCGACAGCACGAACATCGCCGCCCGCCTGACGCGACGGAGGTACTGAGGGCGGGGGCGCGCCGGGACCTCCGCCGTCACGGACACCGCCGGCACATCGATCACACTTTTGCCTTGACGGTGTCGGCGACCGCCGGAGCGATCTTCTCGCCGTACGCCTGCAACGTGTGGTCCTTGTCGTCGTGCTGCAAGTAGACGCTGAACTGATCGACGCCGAGCGCTTTCAGCGCCATCATGCGATCGATGTGCTCGTCGACCGGGCCGATGATGCAGAACCGATCGACGATGTCGTCGGGCACGAACTGGGTGTGCGCGTTGCCGGCTTGGCCGTGATCGTTGTAGTCGTAGCCTTCGCGACCCTTGATGTAATCGGTCAACGCTTGCGGCACTGCATCCGTCTGGTCGCCGTAGCGGGCGACGATGTCGGCGACATGGTTACCGACCATCCCGCCGAACCACCTGCACTGGTCGCGTGCGTGAGTGCGAGCCTCTTCCGTTCCATCGGTGACGTACGCCGGAGCCGCCACGCAGATCTTCACGTCAGCGGGATCGCGGCCGGCCGCCTCCGCCGCATCACGCACGGCCTTGATCGTCCACTCGGCGATCGAGAGGTCGGCGAGTTGCAGGATGAACCCATCACCGACCTCGCCGGTCAACGCAAGTGCCTTCGGCCCGTACGCCGCGATCCAGACCTCGAGCGAGCTGCCGACTGACCACGGGAAGCGCAACTGCGATCCCTTGTAGTCGACGCTGCGACCATTCGCCAGTTCGCGAATGACGTGCACCGACTCACGAAGCGTTGCGAGCGTCGTCGGCGCGCCGTTCGTCACCCGGACCGCCGAGTCGCCGCGGCCGATGCCGCACACCGTCCGGTTCCCGAACATCTCGTTGAGCGTTGCGTACACGCTCGCGGTCACCGTCCAGTCGCGGGTCGCCGGATTGGTGACCATCGGCCCGACGATCACCTTGCGAGTCTCCGCGAGGATCTGGCTGTAGATGACGTACGGCTCCTCCCACAGGATGTGCGAGTCGAACGTCCAGACATGCGTGAAGCCGTAGCTCTCCGCCCGCTTGGCAAGTGAGACGACGCGCGCCGAAGGCGGCGTCGTCTGCAGCACCACCCCGAAATCCATTCAGCTCCACCCAACAGCGCAGGCGACGGCGGAGCTCATCGATTCTGCGGGAAGCCGAGGTCGACCGAGCTCGTGCTCGGGTCCGGCCAACGCGACGTGACGACCTTCGTCTTGGTGTAGAAGTTCACACCTTCCGGCCCGTACATGTGGGTGTCGCCGAACAAGCTGGCCTTCCATCCTCCGAAGCTGTAGTAGCTGACGGGAACGGGGACGGGAACGTTGACACCGACCATCCCGACTTGGACATCGAACTCGAACTGTCGCGCCGCGCCGCCGTCACGCGTGAAGATCGCGGTGCCGTTGCCGTACGGGTTGTCGTTGATCAGTTGCAGACCCTCCTGATATCCGGAGATGCGGGTCACGGTGAGGACAGGTCCGAAGATCTCGTCGTCGTAACAGGCCATGCCCGGCTTGGCGTTGTCGATCAACGACGGCATCAGGAAGAAGCCGTTGCCCGGAGCGCCTTCGCGACCGTCGACCACCAGCGTTGCGCCCTCCTTCTCGGCCCCGCTGATGTAGCCGGCGACCTTGTCGCGATGCTCGCCCGTGATCAGCGGACCCATCTCGCTCTCCGACTCGCTGGCCGGACCGACCTTGATCGCCGGGATGCGCTCTTTGATCTTGTCGACGAGCGCGTCGGCGATCGAGTCGCTGGCGAGCACGACGGAGATCGCCATGCAGCGTTCACCGGCCGAGCCGTATGCCGCGCTGACGGCGGCGTCGGCCGCCATGTCGAGGTCGGCATCGGGCAGGACCAGCATGTGGTTCTTCGCGCCGCCGAGCGCCTGCACGCGCTTGCCGTTGCGTGTTCCGGTCTCGTAGATGTACTTCGCGATCGGTGTCGAGCCGACGAAGCTGATGGCCGCGACATCGGGATGCTCGAGGATCCGGTCGACGGCCACCTTGTCGCCGTTGACGACGTTGAAGCATCCATCGGGGAGCCCGGCCTGCTTCAGCAGTTCGCCGATGAACATGCTTGTCGACGGGTCCTTCTCGCTCGGCTTCAGGACGAAGGTGTTGCCGCAGGCGAGCGCATTGGCGAACATCCACATCGGCACCATCCCGGGGAAGTTGAACGGGGTGATGCCGGCGACGACACCGAGCGGCTGCTTGATGCTGTACACGTCGATGCCGGTGCTGGCCTGTTCGCTGTACCCGCCCTTCAGAAGGTTCGGGATGCCGCAAGCGA
>DASWRR010000663.1:0-2034 GCA_036403055.1 Ilumatobacteraceae bacterium
GACGAGTCCCACGGTCAGTCCGGGCAGGATGATGTGCCGCAACCAGCCGCCCGGATCGTCGAACAGCGGCCGGTATCCGGACGTCGGAAGCCAGTGCAGGGTCGACGCGAAGAGGGCGATCAGCAGGATACCCATCCAGAAGTCGGGGATCGACACTCCGAATTGGCTTGTGACGCGGACGATCGCGTCACTGATGCGGCCCTCGTGCAGAGCGGACCAGACTCCTGCGGGCAGCGCGATGAGCAGGGCGATGACGATCCCCACGACGGCGAGCGACACGGTGGCCGGCAATCGCTCGAGCAGGGTGACCGTGACGGGGTCCCCGTTGCGGAAGCTGACACCGAGGTTGCCGGTCAGCGCATTGCCGATGTAGCCGACGAACTGCTCGATGACGGGACGGTCCAATCCGCTTGCGCTGCGCAGTGCGTCATAGGCCTGGGGTGTGTACCGGGTGCCGAGCGCGATGCGGACGGGATCGCCGGGAACCAGGTGTACGAGCATGAAGACGACGACGAGCACCCCGACCATCACGACGATCGAATACAGCAGTCGTCGTGCGAGGAACCGCAGGACCGGACTGGACACGATTCGGGTAGCGCGCACGCGAGGAGCAAAAGCCTTCCCGCGCACGCGAGGAGCAGAAGCCATCATTGCGACCCGCTTTCGCTGATGCTCGCGGTCCGGAAGCGAATGGCTTTGTCGCGGCGCGCTTCATATCCCGACATGCCCTTGTTCCACGCCTGGATCACCGACGGGTTGTAGAGATAGATGTAGCTGCACTCGTCGCCGATGATCGTGGCGGCTTTCCGGTAGATATCGGCGCGGGCGTCTCGGTTCGTCTCGACGCGGCCGGCGTCCAACAGCCGGTCGACTTCGGGGTTCGAATACTTCTGCGCGTTGCTGGTGCCGTCGGTGTGGTGCTGGGCGTAGTAGAAGTCGTCGGGGTCGATGTTGCCAAGCCACCCGAGCATCAACATGTCGAAGTGGCCGGAGTTCTGCTCGTCGAGCCAGGTCGCGAAGTCCACGGTCCGGATGCCGACCTCGATGCCGAGCGGAGCCAGGTCGTCGGCGATCACCTGGGCGGCGGTGACCGTCTCCGGATACTCGTTGGTGACCAGCATGTCGAGGTTCTGCGGCGACGCGTTCGCTTCGCGTAGTAGGCGTTTGGCCTGCTCGATGTCGTAGTGGTACTTGCCGAAATCGGTAGAGGCGTAATTCCCTTTCGGGATGGCGAGTTCGTTCTTCGCGGCGGTGCCGTAACTGGTGGCGGCGATGATGGCGTCGCGGTCGATCCCGTAGCCGATCGCCTGCCGAACCCTGACGTCGTTCCACGGCTTGCGTGCCTCGTTCAGCGCGAGGTACCAGTAGTCGTTGCTCGGCGTGACGGCGAGGTTGACGGAGTCGTCGTCTTTCAGCTGGTTCACCCGCTGCGTGGGAATCGAATCGGTCCAGTCGACTTCACCGGCCTGCAGGGCCGACAGCGCAGTGGATTTCTCGGGGATGAATCGGAAGATGACGCCGGACACCTTCGGGGCGCCACCCCAGTAGGCCGGGTTGGCCTTCAGCGATATCGAGTCACCGCTCTTCTGGGATTGGAATGCGAACGGACCGGTGCCGATTGGGTGGGTGGCGATTTGGCCGCTTTCCACGTTCTTGCGTTGCACGATCGCCATGCCCTTGAAGCCGCCGAGGTTGGTGAGGAGGTTCGGTGTGGGCTGCTTGAGGCGGAGCACGACGGTTTCCGGGTTGGTCGCCCGAACATCGGTGACGGCGCTGAGCTTGTCGACGTTCGCCAGCTCCTGGTCGATGATGCGGCGATAGGTGTAGACGATGTCGTCGGCGGTCAGTGGGCTGCCGTCATGAAACGTGACGCCCGGACGTAGATGAAAGGTCCAGGTGAGCTGATCGGGGCTGACGTCCCAAGATTCGGCGAGCGCAGGCCGCATCTCGATGTGGGCGTCGGGTTCGACGAGGGTGTCGTAGACGTTTTCGAGGACTTCGAACGAGAAGTAGGCGCTGGTCTTGTTGGGGTCG
>DASWRR010000664.1:0-9226 GCA_036403055.1 Ilumatobacteraceae bacterium
TGGTTGGGTGACGGCGCTGTTGGCGGGGGCGATCGGATGGGGCGTGACGATCATCATCGCACTCGGTCTGAACCACTGGGACTGGGGAGCCGACGGGCTGGCGTTGCATCTGCTGGCAATCGGGATACCGACGACGATGACCGTGGCCGTCGCGCTCGATCTGCTGGCGCGGCCCGGCTCGCTGGCCATCGGCGAACGCGCCGGACTGGTCGTCGCGACCCGTCCGGCACGGGCAATCGGAAAACGGGTCAACGTGATCCGTCGCTATCGCGAGCTGCTGCGGCTCGCCCGCCGTGAAGGATTCGGGCCGTTCCAGTCGAGCGATGGACGCGCCGAACGAACGGTCGAGAGTGAAGCGGTGCGGTTGCGGCGCGTCCTCGAATCTGCCGGTGGTGTCTACATCAAGCTCGGCCAGATCGCAGCGACTCGCGTCGACCTCCTGCCCGCCGACATCTGTGAGGAGCTCGCGAGGCTGCAGCAACATGTCCCACCCGAGCCACGCGAGCGGGTCGCGGAGGTCCTCGAGGCCGAGCTCGGTCCCGACTACGCGGACAACTTCGCCGAGTTCGAGTGGGTTCCACTGGCGGCCGCGTCGATCGGGCAGACGCATCTTGCCCGACTCCGTACTGGCGAAGCCGTCGTCGTCAAGGTGCAGCGGCCCGGGATCGCCGAGCTGATGGAACGCGATCTCGCCGCGCTCGGCATGCTGGCCGACCTCGCCCAGCGGCGGACGCCATTCGGGCGCGGCATACGCTCGGGCGACATCCTCGAGCAGTTCGCGCACAGCCTCCGCTCCGAGCTCGACTTTCGTCGCGAGGCGGACGCGATGGACGAGATGGCGCGGCGGCTCGACCACGGCAGTGGTGTCCGGGTTCCGACCGTGCACCGCGATCTGTGCACCCGGCGCCTGCTCGTTCAGGAGCGCTTCGAAGGGTGGACGGTTGCCGACTCGGCGATGCTCGACGACATCGGTGCCGACCGTGAAGCGCTCGCCGACCGGCTGGTGCGCTCGACGCTCGACCAGGTGATCACCCTCGGCTTCTTCCACGCCGATCCGCATCCGGGAAACGTCTTCGTCCTCGACGACGGCACTCTCGGTCTGATCGACTTCGGCGCGACCGGCCGGCTCGACTCGCTCCAGCAAGCAGCGATCTCCAACATGTTCTTCGCGATGGCGCAGCGCGACGTTCGTCTCCTGCGTGACGGTGTCGAACAAGTGACCCGCGCGACGGACGGAGCATCGACGGACGACCTGGAGCGTGCGCTCGCCCGTCTCCTCGCCGAACACGTCAGGCCAGGCGCGGCGATCGACCCGCGTGTGATGCAGGAGCTCGTTGCGACCCTCGCGCAGTTCGGTCTCCAGCTCCCCGCTGACATCGTGTTGCTGTCACGGGCCCTCGCAACGCTCGACGGCACACTGCGCGTCTTGTGCCCGGGCCGGTCGCTGATGACGGCGTTCGTCGAGGTGCTCGAGTCGCCCGACGATCCGGTGTTCGACCGCGACCGGATGATCCGCGACGAGTTGATGAGTGCGCTGCCGCGTCTGCGCAAGCTGCCCGACCAGATCGATCGCATACTGACGTTGACCGGGCGCGGTGAGCTGCGGTTGCGGACGGTGGTCGACGAGGACGGCAGGCGAATCCTTCGCACTCTCGTCAACCGCCTGCTGCTCGCCGGAATCGGTGCCGCGCTGTTGCTCGTCTCGGTGTTGCTGCTCGTCAGTCAGGACCCCGGTCCCGCTGTCGCCGATCGAACCGGACTCTTCGACATCTTCGGCTACGGCGGGCTGCTCGCGGGTGTAGTTCTCGTATTACGGGTGGTTGCCGCTGTCGCGAGGGACGGCACGACATGAGTGCTGTGACCCTGCAAGCGCGCGACGTTCCGCGATGGAGCCGCCCCTTGGCCGTCCCGGCAATCGTCGCCGGTCTCGTCGTGCTCGGAATCGGAATGGTGATCGTTCGAAACGGTTCAGTCCCCGCGTGGGAGCGGAAGATCTTCCACGCGGTCAACGACCTGCCCAACTTCTTGTACAAGCCGTTGTGGCCGTTCCAGCAACTCGGCAATCTCGCCGTCGGTCCGGTCGTCGCGATCGCCGCCGCGCTGCTCAAGCGATACCGTCTCGCGATCGCGGTGCTCGTCGCGACGATTGCCAAGTTGGCGTTGGAGCGGGTCGTGAAAGCAATGGCCAGCAGACAGCGCCCGGGTACATCGATCGGCTCGAACGTTCACCTGAGAGGTGATGTGACCGCGTTCGGCGAAAGCTTCGTGTCGGGGCACGCGGTCTTGATCGCGGCGATCGCAGGCCTCGTCACGCTGTACCTGCCGGGGCGCTGGAAGGTGGTGCCGTGGGTCGTCGTCGCGATGGTGATGGTCACGCGTGTGTACGTCGGTGCGCACAATCCGCTCGACGTCGTGTGCGGCGCCGCGCTCGGATTGGCGATCGCCGGCGCGATCAACGTGGTGGCCGCACCGCCTCTCGGAGACGAGGCCGAATGATCGTCGACGAGCGGCCGACCGAAGAGATCCGGCACCGGATGTTCGAACGACGTCTGCACGCGCTGCTCACCGGTGTCGCGTTGCTCGTCGCCGCGTCCGTGCTCGCAATCATCGTCGCGGTCGATCCGGCAACGCCGATCGTCCAAGGGCTCGACAACCGCTGGCTGCACGAGATGGTGTCGGTGCGGACCGCGTGGTTGACGCGACTCGCGAAGTACGTCAGCACCATCGGCTCGGTCACCGTCACGCTGCCGTTGCGTGTGCTCGTGTCAGCGGTGCTCGCATGGCGTCGTCGATGGCTGCAACTCGGCGCGTTCCTCGGCGCAGTCGTGACGTCCGAGCTCTGCATCGGTCCGCTCAAGGCACTCGTCGACCGGCCACGGCCACCCAATCCTTTGATCGGCACCACCGGAGCATCGTTCCCGTCGGGCCATGCGATCGCCGGAGCAGTCACCGCCTTCGGCCTCGTGGTGGTGCTGCTGCCGGCATCGCCGAGACGGTGGATGGCAATCGGCTCTGCCGCGGCCTTCGCCGGCATCATGGCGATCTCGCGAACGGTGCTCGCAGCGCACTGGCTGACCGACACAATCGGCGGAGCATGCATCGGCACCGGGCTCGCCCTCGTCTGGCCGGCATCGCTCGAGATGGCGCGAGAACGCCATGGTCGCCGTCAGGCACTGGTGACATCTGAACAAGTCGACTCGCTGCGACCGGAGGACAGACGATGAAGTCGGGTTCGCGGTATCGGCATCCTGGCGACGTCATCCGGCTGATCGCGAGCGTCGCGTTGCTGATCGTCGCGGTGGTCGTGGCCGCCGTATCGCACGACCGTCTCGTCGGTGAGGATGCGGTCGCGATCGGCGGAGTCACCCCCAGCACTTCGGTCGGGCGGTTGCTGGTCGGGCTCGTCCAGGTGGTCGTCGCGGTGGCAGCTCTCGGCGTCGTCGTCGCCGTTGCCCGTCGGCAGCGGTATCGACTCTTCGGCAGCTTGGTGCTCGCTGCCGCGTTCGGTGCGCTGTTGATGGAAGCCATCGATCGATTGCTGGATCGGGCGCAACCCGCATCGCTCGCTGCCAACACAGCGCACGGCGGATGGTTCGCCACCGCGGCGTTCCCCAGCCCACTGGTGCTGGCCGGCGCTGTCGCCGTCGCCGTGATCGTCACCCGCTGGTTGACGACGCGTTGGAAGCGCGCCACCTGGACTGCGTTGGCAATTGGCGCCGCAGCGCGCTTGATCACTGGGACCGTGCTTCCCGCGCAGTTGGTGATTGCGTTCGCTGCCGGAGCCACCATCGGGACCGCGATACTCGTGCTGTTCGGTGCACCGGATCGCCGCCCCGGCCCTGAAGCGGTCGCCGCGGCGCTCCGAGCCGGAGGTCTCCCGGTCGAGTCGGCAGCACTCGCGATCGTCAACGGAAAGGGTTCGCGCCCGTTCATCGCGTCGGACGCCAACGGTCGACGGTTCTTCGTCAAGGTGCTCGGTCAGGACCAGCGCGATGCCGACCTCCTCTATCGCGCGTATCGATACGTGCGGTTGCGCGACGTCGGCGATGTGCGGCCGGCAGCTTCGCTGAAGCAGGCCGTCGAGCATCAGGCGCTCGTCGGCATGATGGCCGAGCGCGGGGGCGTTCGTACGCCGACGATCGAGCGCGTCGTCGAGGGGCCCGACGGTTCGATGATGCTCGTGATGGACTTGATCGAGGGCGAATCGCTCGGCGAGATGTCCGATGCGCAGATCACGGATCTCCTGCTCGAACAGCTGTGGCGCGAGGTGGAGAGCCTGCATCGCGTCGGCATCGCCCACCGCTCGTTGCGCGCCGCGAACGTGATGGTCGACACCGACGATCGCCCGTGGATCGTCGACTTCAGCTTCTCCGAGCTCGCCGCGAGCCCGCGCGCGCTCGAGCTCGACGTTGCGGAACTGCTCGCGTCGCTCGCCGCGAAGGTCGGCCCTGATCGCGCAGTGAAGACTGCTGCGGAAGGTGTCGGCGCCGAGACCGTCGGTTCGGCAGTTCCGCTGCTGCAGCCGCCGGCGCTGTCTGCGTCGACGCGACGCGACGTCGCCCGTGGCGAGAAGCTGTTGCCGGCGACGCGCGCGACTGCATCCGCGGTCTCGGGAACGCCACCGAACGAGCTCGCCTCGATCCGACGCGTCCGCGCCAGAACGCTGGTGATGATCGCACTCGCCGCAGGCGCGTTCTACTTCATCCTGCCGCAACTCGCTCAGGTCGGCGACAGCTTCAAGGCCTTCCAGTCGGCGCGATGGGGTTGGGTGCCCTTGATCTTGCTGATGTCGCTCATCACCTATGTGGCGAGCGCGTTCGGGATGATCGGCACCGTTCCCGAGCACATCCCGTACGCACCGCTGCTATCGGTGCAACTTGCGTCGTCGTTCGTCAACAGGGTGTCGCCGGCGAACGTCGGTGGGATGGCGGCGAACGTGCGGTTCCTTCAGAAGAACGGCGTCCCGCCGGCGTCCGCGGTCGCCGCCGTTGCGCTCAACAGCTTGGTCGGCGGCGTTGTCCATGTCGTGTTGATCGTCATCTTCTTCGTGTGGTCCGGCAGCGATCTGACGAAGGCGTTCTCGTTGCCGTCGGGCAGCAAGCTCCTGTTGATCTTGGCCGTCGTCGCTGCCATCGCAGGTCTGTTGGCCGCGAGCCGTTGGGGCCGCAAGAC
This sequence comes from Ilumatobacteraceae bacterium, assembly GCA_036403055.1. Classification (GTDB taxonomy): domain Bacteria; phylum Actinomycetota; class Acidimicrobiia; order Acidimicrobiales; family Ilumatobacteraceae; genus JAENVT01. Next base: position 5,173 of record DASWRR010000664.1, read on the forward strand.
CGTGCTGCGACCGTTGGGCAAGGGACTTCGCTCGGCGGGGACGAACCTGTCCGAGGTCGGCAAGAGCCCGGCGAAGCTCGCGATGCTGTTCGGCGGCTCCGCCGGAGTCACGCTGGCCTACGTCGGCGCGCTGGTTGCTGCGATCAACGCGTTCGGCGGCGGCATACCGATCGCGAAGATCGGTGCGGTGTACCTCGCGGCCTCCGCGTTAGCCGCGGCGACGCCGACCCCCGGCGGGCTCGGCGCGATCGAGGCAGCACTCGTTGCCGGATTGACGGGAGTCGGAATGGCGCCGGGACCCGCGGTGTCGACCGTCCTGACCTACCGCCTGGCGACGTACTGGTTGCCGGTGCTGCCCGGCTGGTGGGCATGGTGGTACCTGCAGCGCAAGGACTACTTGTGAGCGGACGACGCGCTCACCGAACGTTCGTCCTCGTTGCCAGCCCGATCGTGTTCCTTGTGCTTTCGCTGCGGGCGGCCCACGGGACCGTCAGCGACGACGAGGAACGGCTGTTCAGGGCGTTCAACAAGATGAACCGCGCACTGCGCGGCCCAGTGTGGGTGGTGATGCAGGCCGGCAGCCTGTCGGCCGTGCCCGTCACCGCGGCGATCGCGATGCGCAAGAGCCCGAGGACGGCGGTGGCGCTCGCCATCGACGGCACCGCGGTGTGGGCGCTGTCCAAGGTCATCAAGCGTGTGATCAAACGCGGCCGGCCCGCCGACTGCCTCGACGACGTGGTCGTGTCGGGGAATGCACAGCGCGGGCACGGCTTCCCCTCCGGCCACGCTGCCGTTGCAACGACACTCGCGATGGTTGGGACTCGACTTCTGTCGAGGCGCGCCGCCCGTGTTGCCTGGGCCGTGCCGGTGCTCGTCGGTGTCGGGCGTCAGTTCGTCGGCGCCCATCTCCCGCTCGATGTCGCCGGCGGCGCAGCACTCGGAGCGACGGCGGGTGCGCTCACCAACCTCGTCCTCGACGGGGGCAGCGCGGCGCTCGCCTAGTCCCAGCGGAAGAGACGCGCTGCTGCGAGCGGCGCGATCGCGGCCCACGCGCACAGCACGACCCATGACCGCGCCGGCTGTGTTCCCGCGCTGCTCACCGCGTCGCGCAACACGTCGGCGAGCGCGCCTGACGGCAGTGCGTGCGCGACCGCTCGTACGACGCCGGGCAACTTGGCGAAGGGGATCACCATCCCGCCGAGCAGGAGCAGCACGAGGTACAAACCGTTTTGCGCCGCGAGATTGATCTCGCCGGGCAGCCGGCCGGCGAGGCTGAGCCCGATCCCCGCGAAAGCAATCGTGCCGACGATGATCGCGAGCACCGCAAGGAGCCAGTTCGGCGAGCTCGGACTCCAACCAAGTGCGAACGCGACCGGAATCAGGACGGCGAACTGCACGATCTCGACGGCGACGACCGAACCGATCTTCGCGCCGATGAGACGCGGTCGCCCGAGCGGCGTCGTCCCGAGCCGCTTCAACACGTGGTACGTCCGTTCGAACCCGGTGCCGATGCCGAGGGAGACCATCGCCGTGCTCATCGTTGCGAGCGCGAGTATGCCGGGCGCGAGGAAATCGATCGGTTCTTTCGTGCCGGTCGGCAACACGTCGACGAGGCTGAAGAACACCAGCAGCATGACCGGGATGCCGAGCGTCAGCAGCAGCTGTTCAGCGTTCGCCGCGACGCGTCGGAGCTCGGCGCGCAACTGCACCAACAACACCCTCACTCGGCTTCGCCTCCGGTGAGACGACGGAAGACGTCTTCCAGTCGTTGCCCCCCGGCGCGGAGATCGTGGAGGGGATGACCGGCATCGGCCAACCATTCACCCAGTTGCGCCATCAATCGCGGCTGCGGCGGCGCGTCGATGACGTACTCGTCATTGCCGACCTTGCTCGCGACGATTCCGGTGGCTGCCGCGAGGGCCCGCAGGTCGATCGCCGGGTCGGTTCGAAAGCGGATTTCGTCATGGCCCTTACGCAGGTCCGCCAACGTGCCGTCGGCGATGAGCGAACCACGATCGATGATCACCATCCGATCGGCGAGTCGTTCCGCCTCGTCGAGCTCGTGCGTCGCGAGCACGACAGCACAACCCGTCGCGGCGAGGTCGCGGATGATGCCGCGGATCGCGTCGCGTCCATTGATGTCGACACCCGACGTCGGTTCGTCGAGGAAGGCAACGTCGGGTCGCGCCGCGAGCGCGAGGGCGAGCGACAGCCGCTGCTTCTCACCGCCCGACAACCTTCGCCACGTCGCCGTGCTCCTGCTCGACAAACCCACCGCGTGGACCAATGCTGCGGCATCGGCGCCCTTGCCGTACAACGCCGCGTAGTGCCTGACCGTCTCGAGGACGCGCGAGCTCGGATAGACGCCGCCGTCCTGCAGCATCACGCCCATCCGCTCGCTCAAACGGCGCTGCTGCGTCGTCGGGTCGAATCCGAGGACGCGGACGGCGCCGCTCGTCGGTCGCCGATAGCCCTCGCACACCTCGATGGTCGATGTCTTGCCGGCGCCGTTCGGGCCCAGTACCGCCGTGACCTGACCGACTTCGGCGGTGAACGAGACGGAGTCGACGGCGACCACCTCACCGTGTCGAACCGTCAGACGTTCGACCTCGACCGCGCTCACAGCGTGGGACCCTAGGCGAGGTTGTCATCGAATCGCGATCAAGTCCGGCGCGCATCGAGCCGATCACAGGGCATGGCCCGGTTCTCCGTGGTGGTGTCTGCGCTCGATGAGCAGGCCGACCTCGACCGTAGTTTGCGCGCGATCAACCGGGCCGCTCACGCCATCCATGTCGACGCCGAGATCGTCGTGGTCGTGCTCGACCACGAGTCCGCGTTCGGCCGCCTTGCAGCGGCGAGTGGCGCGAAGGTCGTAAAGGCGCATCGCAGCAGCATCGCCGTCGCCCGCAACGCCGGCGCGTGGGTTGCCACCGGACAGATCCTCGTGACCATCGATGCCGATCGGGTGATGTCACCGGTCGCGTTCGCGGAAATCGAGCGGTTGCTCGCCACGGGTTGCTACGTCGGCGGCGGCGCGATGCAACAGCCGGAGCGTCACACGCTCGCGATCGACGTTGCGATGGTGATGTCGAAGTTGACGACCTACCTCAACGGTCTCGGCGGTGGGATGTACTGGTGTCGCCGCGAGGACTTCGACGCGATCGGAGGGTTCGACGAACGCGTGACAGCGGTCGACGATCTCGACTTCGCCCGACGCCTTCGCGACCACGGGTTGCGGACGGGGCGTCGGTTCGTCAACCTGCGCCAAGCACCCGTGACCACATCGTGCCGACGTGGATCCGGCGGGCGATTCTCCTACGCCCTGACGCGGTGAGCACGGGTAGCCTCTCCGATCTGTGATCGATGTCCGTCTGCTGCGCGCCGAGCCCGACGCGGTCCGTGCTGCGTTGGCCCGGCGTCACCAGCCCGACGTGCTGGATCAGTTGGAGCGGGCGATCGCGTTCGACGCGTTGACGCGTGACATCATCGCCAAGCGCGACGCGATCCGTGCCGAGGTCAACGAGTTGTCGAAGGCTGTCGGGAAGCTGCGTCGCGATGGTGATGCCGCCGGTGCCGAGGATCTTCAGCTGCGCAGCCGCGCGCTCGGCGACGAGGAGCGCGTGCTCGCGAACGAGTTCGAGATCGTCCAAGGCGATCTGCGCGATGTCTTGCTGCGCATCCCCAACCTGCCGCATCCCGACGCACCCGACGGTGTCGACGAGCACGACAACCCGATCGTCAAAGGCCCGATCGGTCTGCCCGACGACTTCCCGCCGCATCGCCGTGTGCCGCACTGGGAGACGGGGACAGCGCTCGGGATCCTCGACAACGAGCGCGCCACGAAGATCAGCGGCGCGATGTTCACGATGCAGCGCGGCAACGGCGCGGCCTTGTCGCGCGCCCTGTGCCAGTACGCGCTCGATCGCAACGTCGATCAGTTCGAGGAGATCCGGCCACCATCGCTCGTCACGTCCGCGACCTTGACGGCAACCGGCCAACTTCCCAAGTTCGCCGACGACGCGTACAACATCGAACGCGACGATCTGTGGTGCAT
>DASWRR010000665.1:0-1769 GCA_036403055.1 Ilumatobacteraceae bacterium
AGCCCTTCGTCATGAAGCGGCTGGTCGACCTCAACCACGCGCAGAACATCAAGTCCGCCAAGCGCATGGTCGAGCGCCGTCGGCCGCAGGTGTGGGATGTCCTCGAGGATGTCATCAAGGAGCACCCGGTGCTGTTGAACCGTGCACCCACGCTGCACCGTCTCGGCATCCAGGCCTTCGAGCCGGTGCTGGTCGAGGGCAAGGCGCTGCAGATCCATCCGTTGGTCTGCACCGCGTTCAACGCCGACTTCGACGGTGACCAGATGGCCATCCACGTGCCGCTGTCGGCAGAGGCGCAGGCCGAGGCCCGCGTCCTGATGCTCAGCGCCAACAACATCTTGTCGCCGGCATCGGGCCGTCCGATCGTGACACCGTCGCAGGACCTCATCATCGGTGGCTACTACCTCAGCGAGATCATGGATGACTCGAAGGGCACCGGCCGGGTGTTCCGCCACACGTGGGAGGTGCTGCGTGCGCTCGACGAGGGTTCCTTGAACCTGCACTCGCTGATCACGCTGCGCCGTCCGGCGATCGGTGGCCGTCCGGCCGACACGTTCGAGACGACCGCTGGTCGACTCCTCTTCGAAGAGGCGCTGCCCGCCGACTACACCCTCCGCTTCGGCCACATCACCGAACTGGTGAAGAAGAAGGAGATGGGTGTGATCGTCGAGCGACTCAGCGATCACTATCCGAAGTCGGCCGTTGCCGCCTCGCTCGACGCGATCAAGAACGTCTGCTACCGGTACGCCGCGCAGAGCGGCTTGACCGTCTCGATCGACGACGTGAAGACGCCGAAGGCGAAGAAGGCACTGCTCGACGACTACGAGGCTCGCGCCGACAAGGTCGAGAACCAGTTCCGACGCGGCATCATCACCGATGGCGAGCGCCGTCAACAGGAAGTGCGCATCTGGACCGACGCCACGGCGGAGGTGCAGAAGGCGATGGAGCTCGAGTTCAAGGCGCAACGGTTCAACCCGATCGACATGATGGTCGGCTCCGGTGCTCGCGGGAACATGACGCAGATGCGTCAGATCGCGGGCATGCGTGGCCTCGTGGCGAACCCACGTGGTGACATGATCCCGCGCCCGATCAAGAAGAACTTCCGTGAAGGCCTCGAGACGCTCGAGTACTTCATCGCCACGCCTGGCGCCCGTAAGGGCCTCGTCGACACCGCGCTTCGTACGGCGGACTCCGGTTACCTGACCCGTCGTCTCGTCGACGTCGCTCAGGAGCTCATCGTGCGTGAGCCGGACTGTGGCAGCAGCCTCGGTCTGTGGCTCGAGCACGTTGCGCCGGACACCGCCAACAAGCGTGCGTACCTCGAGACGAAGTTGTTCGGTCGTGCACTGTCGCAAGACGTCACGCTGGCCGACGGTTCGGTGATCCCGCGCAACACCATCATCGGCGACATCGAGATGGCAACGCTGCGCGACGACCCGACGGTCAACCGTGTCCGCATCCGTTCGGTGCTGACGTGCGACGCCGAGCTCGGCGTGTGCGCGTTGTGCTACGGCCGTTCACTGGCGACTGGCAAGTCGATCGAGCTCGGTGAGGCCGTCGGCGTCATCGCCGCTCAGTCGATCGGCGAGCCCGGTACTCAGCTGACGATGCGTACCTTCCACACCGGTGGTGTGGCGGGTAAGGACATCGCCGGCGGTCTGCCTCGCGTTGTCGAGCTGTTCGAGGCTCGCACGCCTCGCGGTTCTGCCCGCCTCGCTCGCGCCAGCGGCGTCGTGCGAATCGGCGACGACGAAGGCAAGGGCATCCCT
>DASWRR010000666.1:0-2722 GCA_036403055.1 Ilumatobacteraceae bacterium
TGGATCTTGTCGTTGGCCGGCGCAGGTCCGGGACCGTGGATCGAGATTTGTAGCGTGCCGCCCGTGCCGACGTCGGCGAACGCCAACACGTAATACGTGTGACCGGCGGCGGTCGTCGTCTTGGCGGTGACCGGACCGCACGCCTGGGTTGTCAGCGCGCCGGGAGTACCCGTCGCGATGATGACGCCGGTGGAGTACGTGCTCCCGGACGTGTCGACCTCGAGAAGGGTGTCGGGAGAGCCGGCAGTGAACTTGTACCAGACGCTGTTGTTCGTTGCGGGAGCACCGCAAGTCTGGTTGACCTGCGTGTCGTTTGCATCGGTGGTCGCGCCGGTGGTGTTGACCGTCTGCACGAACGGCAAGGCAGCCACCACGGTCGCGCCGGCGATCTTGTCGTTGGGCGGTGCCACCGCCGCCGCCGCCGTGCCGACGAAGCCACAGAGGCCGAATCCGCTCGCGACACACACGAGGATCGCGAGCACTCGCCTTCCCGCCATAACCATCTCCCCCGCATACGCCCTGAGCGAGAGTCCGACTCCGCATAACAGGGTCGCCTCGAGCATGGCACTCGGCACCTTCGTCCGCAAGCACGTGTATGGCTCAGTTGCATTCGAGCGAGGTCCGGCAGTACCAGAAAAACCACGCGATCGCGTGTTTCGGTCGTACGGGTTCGACCGTCAAAGTCAACCATGAATGTCCTTGCTGTCACGCTCGGGCGTGTGGAGGTGATCACGAATGACAACAGCAATCTGGTTGTGGAGCATCGAGCTCGTACCTGACAACACCGAAGACGAGACCGCGATGCTTCCGGATCTCAAGGGCTACGACGTCGCGGCGACCGACGACGACAGCGTCGGAAAGGTCGAAGAGCTCGTGACGGATGACGATGGTCGGACGTATCTCGTCGTCGACACCGGATTCTGGATCTTCGGAAAGAAGCGAATGATTCCCGCCGGTGCCGTGGCATCGATCGACACCGACAAGCGTCGCGTCCACGTATCGCTGTCGAAGGACGAGATCAAGAAGGCTCCCGACTACAACGAGAAGCGCCGAAACGACACCGACGAACGGAAACACCAAGAGGACTACTACGGTCCGTTTACCGCGCGCGGGTCGGGCCGATGACCGCGTTGCCTTCGGCGCCCAACTGGTCGTTCTTGGTCTCGAATGTCCTCGGACGTCCCGACGTGCTCGTGTTCTACCCGGCCGACAGAAGTCCGGTGTGAGGCACCCGATCGCGCATCCGCTCCTCCACAAGGGATAAGCGCACTGCGAGAGCTCAACGCGACAAACGACCTACGGACCTCTTGTTAGCAACCGTTAGCAAGCAGGCCGATTTGGCGAAGGTGCGGCGAGCCCATATGGGCTCTGACCTGCACCAACTCAGCGCGCTCGGAGGGAGTCGAACCCCCAACCTTCTGATCCGTAGTCAGATGCTCTATCCATTGAGCTACGAGCGCGGGATTCCGGCGTTTAGGCCGCAACCACCTTACCTAGCCGACCGACCTCAGCGCTTCGCGAAGCTCCGCGGAGATCAGGTGGTGGTGTTCGTCGGGATGTCGTAGGTCACGGTCTGCACCGGCGAACCGGGGATGCGGCCCGTGATCGTCAGGGCGGTGTAGTTCAACGTGAGCGACTCCGACGGGTTGTCGCCTCCCGACGAGAACGAATAGCCGGTGATCACCACGTTCCTGAGGGTGATCTCGAGGTAGTCGAACGCGAGGCCACTGGTGGCGTTCACGTCGGTGAAATAGACGACCGCCCTCAACACCTTCGTGGTCTTGAACGAATTTTTCAGCAAGGGAACCGTGTATTTGTCGGTCTGCTTGGACATGGAGATGTCGGACAGATTCGGCGTGCCCGGCGTTCCGCCGGTGGGAGGTGGTGCCGCAACGCCCATGCCCCATTGGAACGAACTGATTGCGATGTGGTTCGTATGGGTGGCCGACGGCGCCCCGGTGATGTTGTCGTACTCCAGGTGAATGCCCTTCGCCGTGCTCGCGGCGAGGATCAGGTCGTCGGCGGTCAACTTCTTCGGCGCGGGCGCAGGGGCGGAGGGCCCGCCGCTCGGGCGGGACGCCGTACCCGAGCCGGTCTGCGTGTAGATCACGTACCCGACGATGAGCGCGAGCGCGACCAGCGGTGCGAGAACCGCGCGTCCCAAGCGACGCCGTGCGATGAGTTCCATGTCAGCCCCCCGAGAAACACAATCGAGACAATTGCCCACGGCAATTGTCTGCTCTCCGCAATCATCGCATCTCCCGGTCCGAGGGCGCGGCCTCACCGGATCGTGCGTCGGTGCAAGAGCACCATGCGGCCGAGGACGACCTAGTACTCGTCGTCCTCGTCTTGGTCGTCGTCGTCATCATCATCGTCGTCGTCCGCGTCGACGAGGTAGCTGTACGCCTTCGCCAGCGCGAGCACCTCCTGCGCGTCGGCGCTGACCGTGTGGTAGGCGATCCGCTCGAACAACGCGGCGCGCACTTCGTCGGCAGTGGCCATCGGGTTCCTCCTCGCCGGGGCCGAGCCGCCGACAATAGATGCGCCGGGCTCACCTGCCGTGCAAGCCGCGGCGGACGTCGCGTCGCCGTACCGGTCGTGCGAAATGCGGCATCGCGAGCGGGCAATTACTCCAGGATCGTCCCCAGACGCCGATCCCCAGGTGTGGTCTCCGACGAGAGCTCTGACGTAATGACCCAATCGGGGCAAAACATCGAGCTGG
>DASWRR010000667.1:0-11256 GCA_036403055.1 Ilumatobacteraceae bacterium
CGATGCGTTGGCCGTGACCGATCACGACGGCCTGTACGGCGTCGTTCGTTTTGCCGAGGCTGCGCGCGAGGTCGGGCTGCCCACGGTGTTCGGCGCAGAGATCACGCTCGGTTCGACGAGCGTCCGTCAGGCGATGCGCGAGGACGACACGCAGCAACAGATCGCCACAGGACTGGTGCCCGACCATCACGCGCCTGATCCGCATGGTGATCATCTGCTCGTGATCGCCGATGGCCCGGCGGGCTACGGCCGGCTGGCGCGTGCGTTGAGCCTCGGACATCTCGCGGGGGAGAAGAGCGCGCCGAAGTTCTCGTTGCTCGACATCGCCGACGCGATGAGCGGACACGGCTGGGTGTTGACCGGTTGCCGTAAAGGCGCAGTTCCGTCAGCACTCGTCGAACACGGTCCGGCGGCGGCCACCAAAGAGCTGCAACGGCTGGTCGAGCTGTTCGGGCGCGACCGTGTGGCGGTGGAGCTGTGGGATCACGGCGATCCGCTCGACACGGCGCGCAACGACGCCTTGGCAGAGATCGCGGCGCGCAACGACGTGATGTGCGTTGCCACCAACAACGTGCACTACGCGACACCCGCGCAACGGAGGTTGGCCACGGCGATCGCCGCGGTGCGTTCGCGGCGCAGTCTCGATGAGCTCGACCCGTGGTTGCCGGCATCGACCGGTGCTCATCTGCGCAGCGGGGCAGAGCAGGCCCGGCGGTTCATGCGGTATCCGGGCGTGGTCGAGGCAGCTGCGGAGATCGGGCGCGCCGGCGCGTTCGATCTCGCGCTGGTGGCCCCGAACCTTCCACCGTTCCCATGCCCGAACGGCCGAGACGGCGTGATGCTCACCGAGATGCAGTACCTCCGGCATCTCGCCGAGGAAGGCGGCCGGCGTCGGTATGGCGATCGACCATCGGCGCACGAGGACCTCTCCTTGCGTGCCCGGGCATGGAAGACGATCGATCACGAGCTGTCGGTGATCGAACACCTCGGGTTCGCCGGCTACTTCCTCGTCGTGTGGGATCTCGTCGAGTTCTGCCGCCGCGCCGACATCTTCTGTCAGGGCCGCGGCAGCGCCGCGAACAGCGCGGTCTGCTATGCGCTCGGTGTCACCAAAGCCGACGCGGTGTCGTTGGGTTTGCTGTTCGAGCGGTTCCTGTCGACCGAACGCGACGGGCCGCCCGACATCGACATCGACATCGAGAGCGACCGTCGCGAAGAAGTGATCCAGTACGTGTACCAGCGGTATGGACGTCACCACACCGCGCAGGTTGCGAACGTCATCACCTACCGGGCACGGTCTGCGGTTCGCGACATGGCCAAGGCGCTCGGGTATGCGCCGGGCCAACAGGATGCATGGAGCAAGCAGATCGACGCATGGGGGAACGTCGCGACGACGGCGAACCAATCCGATCATGGCATCCCCGCCGCGGTCCTCGACCTCGCCACGGAGATCGAGGACGCGCCGCGCCATCTCGGGATCCACTCAGGTGGCATGGTGATCTGCGACCGTCCCGTGATCGAGGTCTGTCCCGTCGAGTGGGGGCGGATGGACAAGCGAAGTGTGTTGCAGTGGGACAAGGACGATTGCGCAGCAGCGGGTCTCGTGAAGTTCGATCTCCTCGGTCTCGGGATGCTCAGCGCATTGCACTACGCCGTCGATCTCATCCGCGAGCACCGCGGTTACGAGATCGATCTGGCCACCATTCCCCAGGAGGACGATGTCTACGCAATGTTGTGCAGGGCCGACACCGTCGGGGTGTTCCAGGTCGAGTCGCGCGCCCAGATGGCCACGCTGCCGCGGTTGAAACCACGCCGATTCTACGACCTCGTCGTCGAGGTCGCGCTCATCCGCCCTGGCCCGATCCAGGGAGGATCGGTGCATCCGTACATTCGTCGCCGCAACGGCCAGGAACCGATCACGTACCTGCACCCGCTGCTCGAGAACTCGCTCGGAAAGACCCTCGGTGTGCCCCTGTTCCAGGAGCAACTGATGCAGATGGCCATCGATGTCGCCGGGTTCACACCGACCGAAGCCGACGAACTTCGTCAGGCGATGGGATCCAAGCGCAGCAGGGCGCGCATGGAGAAGTTGAAGGCCCGGCTGTACGACGGGATGGCCGAGCGCAACATCACCGGTGATGTGGCCGACGAGATCTTCACCAAGATGGCCGCGTTCGCGCACTACGGCTTTCCCGAATCGCACAGCGTCAGCTTCTCGTACCTCGTGTATGCGTCGTCGTGGATCAAGTTTCACGAGCCGGCTGCCTTCTGTGCCGCATTGTTGAACGCGCAGCCGATGGGATTCTGGAGTCCACATTCACTCGCCCAGGACGCGACTCGTCACGGCGTCGTGGTCAGGTCACCTGATCTCAACGCGTCGCTCGCTCTGGCAACGTTGGAACCGTGCACCGAATCCGTCGGCGAGGTCGCGGTGCGGCTGGGAACGGGCCCCGTTCGTGGCGTCGGCAAGGAACTGGCGAAGGCGATCGAAGACGGTCGCCCCTACGAGTCACACGAAGATCTCGTCCGCCGAGTGCCGTCGTTGCAATTGCAACAACTCGAAGCGATGGCCACTGCCGGCCTGTTCGAGGAATGCTTGGGACTGCCGCGTCGTGAGGCGTTGTGGGCGGTCGGGGCTGCGGTGCAGTCACGGTCCGATCGACTGGAAGGCATCATCACGGGCCAGCGGTCACCGCGCTTGCCCGGCATGGATGAGATGGAGACGGTGGTCGCGGATCTGTGGGCCACCGGCGTCGCGCCCAACGGACATCCGACGAAGTTCATGCGCGACGAGTTGCGCCGGCGCGGCGTTGTCACCGCAAAGGGATTGTGGGACTGCGAGCCGAAGACCAAGGTGCTCGTCGCGGGGATCGTCACCCATCGTCAACGACCGATGACAGCTCAAGGGGTCACGTTCATGAACCTCGAGGACGAGACAGGGCTCATCAACATCGTCGTGTCGAAGGGGTGTTGGGCGCGCTACCGCACGATCGCCCGCAGTGCGTCGGCGCTGCTGATACGTGGCCGCCTCGAGCGTGCCGAGGGCGTGATCAACATCGTCGCCGACGAGTTGATGCTGTTGCCCGTTGCGGCATCGACGGCAAGTCGCGACTTCCGTTGACCGCGAAGACGGCGCGTCTACAGTCGCTGCGAGGGAGGTCACGACATGCAGTACGCGTTGCAGAACGCCGCGCCACAGCCCACGCTCCAGCACCTCGTCCGCGACCTCGAGGGCAAGCGAATTCGTGTCATCGTCTTCAGTGGCGTCGTCACTGTGGCTCCGTCACAGCAACGCGGGATCGTCGTCCGCACCACTCAGGAACAACCCGGCGCACCGATCGGGTTCTACGTGCCAGAGGCGTTCGGCGTGCCCGTCGAGGATGCCGTCGTCGTCGTGGAAGCATCGATCACACATGTCGTGGTCGATGGTCGGACACAGATGGCCACGAGCTACGGGATCACCGACATCGCGGTACGGCTGGTCGAGTCCGAGCAAGCGCCAGGACGAGGGTGGCCGTACGTCAGCTTCACCTGCCACTCGAACGACTTGGCCATGGGTGTCCACTACCGCGTCACGATCCAGCATCCCCTCGTCAGCACCGCGCCGAAACCGCCCGACAACGCAGCGCGGCCGGATGCCGGGGAGGATCAGTTGCCGAAGGCCTGAGCCGCGAGCTTGCCCGGCAGGAACGGCTCGTCCGCCGCGACGACGCCGTCGTCGCGGAGCCGTTCTGCCGCTGCGACCATGGCGCCGTACGCGATCCGCGCCAGCCATCCGCCGGTCGAGATGCGCCGCCCGCCCGCCTCGGCGATCTCGGCGACGCTCGGGCCGTCCGGTCGGATCAGGACGTTGACCGGTACGCCGACAGCGCCGACGACCGTCGCGATCTGATCGACGTCTCGCAGGCCAGGCGCGTACGCGACCTCAGCGCCTGCCGCGATGTACGAGCGCAAGCGGGTGATCGTCTCGTCGAGATCGTCGATGCCGTGCAGGTGGTTCTCGCACCTGGCGGTCAACAACAGACCACTTCGGGCAGCGCCCGCGGCGGCTGCAGCGACTCGTTGCGTCGCCACCTCGAGCGAGTCGATCGCCTTCGTCGCGGGGTTCCAATCTTCGATGGAGCATCCCGCAGCGCCCGCGCTCGCCAACAGTTCGACGGTCTCGGTGACACCGGGCAGATCCTCGGCGAAGCACCGCTCCGAATCGACGTTCAGAGGAAGATCGGTCGCCGCGGCGAGGACGGTGACGTGGGCCAGCAACTCGTCGCGCGTCACCGTCATGTCGAGACGACCGAGGGTTGCCGCGAAGCCGCCGCTGGTCGAGGCGATCGCGGGGAACCCGAGTGCGGCAAGGAGGCGTGCCGAGCCGATGTCGTACGGGTTGGGCATCACGAAGGTGCCGGCGGTGTGCAGTGAGCGGAACGCGTCGATCGTGGTCGTCATGACGACAGCCTGCCAGTGTCGGCGGCGATGTCAGGGCAGAATTGCCCGAAGACGCGCGTCGAGCTTCGGTCGGGCACCGAGATGCTCGATCACCCACGCCGAGATCGAGATCGCGAAGTTGGCAGCATCGATGGCCGAAGCACCTGCCAGGTACTTGGCCAGGAACGCGCCGGCGAACGAGTCGCCGGCACCCGTCGCGTCGACCAGGTTGTTGGTCGCCGGTGGAAGTTGCGTCGCGACACCGTCCTGATACACCAGCGCGCCGTCGGCGTCGAGCTTCAACATGATCAACGCGTGCGGATACAACTTGGCGAGCGCCGCGGCAATCGCCTCGGGCTCATCGAGGCCGGTCAGCACCTCGCCCTCTTGGTAGTTCGGCAGGAAGATGTCGATCCCGAGGTCTTGGGTGACCGACAGGAAGTGGTCGATGCCCATCTCTTCGATCATCTGGAACGAGCCGGGGTCGAACGACAACGTCGCGCCGCTCTCTTGCGCGAGATGAGCCGATGCCCGTGACGCGGCGCGCGGGGGATCGACGAAGAACGACCACGCAGTCATGTGCAGATGCCGAGCCCGACGCACCGCGTCCTTCGGAATCTCGGAAGGAAGCAGGTAGAAGTCGGCGCCGCGACCGGAGACCATCGAGCGCTCGCCCGACTGGTCGACGAACACGGCGACACATCCCGTGAGGTGCTCGTCGGTCTCGAGGAAGTGGGCGAGCACGCCCTCCTTCTCGAGGTCCTCACGCGCCAGTTGACCGAGCCGGTCGCGACCGATCTTGCCGATGAACTCGGTGTCGATCCCGCATCGCGCGGCCCACACGGCGACGTTCGCGGCGCTGCCGCCCGGCGTCAACATCACCTCGCCGAAGGTGTCGCCCCCGGTCATCAGATCGCTGTTGGTGCGGATCAACACGTCCCATGCGAAGTCGCCGATGACACAGAGGGCCGCAGACATTGCGGGCACGGTAGCGGTTCGCGCCCCGGTTCAGACCAGCCGGATGGTGCGCACCTGTTGCAGGTTCGCGCCTTGGTACCCCTCGACGCGGATCGACTCCTGTGGATGACGCAGCGTGAGATGCGAGCCGTCGGCGATGTTGTGACTGTGATGCGGTCGCCCGTCGACGTAGACGTCGATGCGATCGAGCCGAGCGACGTCGAAGTGCAGCAGTGGGGCCGTCCAGCGGACCACCAGTGAAGTGGCCGGTTCGGACTCGATGAGCCGGGCGCAGAACGTCAGCAGATCAGAGTTGCCGTGCAGCAGATCGTCGCGCGTCATGGCGTACGTCCGATGACCGACGATCCCGACGTCCTCGATCGGCGCGCCCTCGGACGCTCCGACGCGCGTCGCCCTGCGCACCGACAGCGTGAAGCCGACGCCCTTCGGGAGCCGCGGCAGTTGATGTGGCGTACCGGCGAGCACGCTGTTCAGCGTGTCGGCCCACCACACGTTCGCGCCACCCGCGCCGGTCGCCCGGCCGACGCTGACCACGGTGCCGATGCCGTTGTCGGCGAACCCGGCGGCGAACAGATCCGCCGCCGAGTACGTGGTCGAATCGACGACGGCGACGACCGGGCCGCCGTACACCTGACCGATGTCGTTGCACCGGTCGACCGCAGTGATCGGCACCGATTGCGAGTAGACCTCACCCGTTCCGACCGCGTCGAGCAACGTACGTCGCCATGGACTCAACGACGTCCGGTTCTGCGGCGCGTCGGTCATCGCTCTCGTCAGATCCGAGGCGATGATCGAGAACCGGGTCGGCGAGATGGTCGTCGGGGTGAACAGCTGCAGGAGTCGCTCTGCGGCCCAGATGAGGCCGCCGGGATTGCCGCGAAGGTCGATGATCAATCCGTCCTGCGGTAGCTCGGCGAGGAGCCGGACGACCTCTGCGATGAAGCCGTCGTCGTCGCTGAGCTCGAAGCTCCACAGCCGGAGATAGCCGTAGTCGCGGCCCGCGACGGTGACGACGCGCGCCGACACGTTGTCCTGGAACTGGCCGGTGATCCACCCGTTCGCGGCGATGCCGACGCCTGCTGCCGACATCCTGTCGCGTCGCTCGGATTCCCACAGGTCGGCGTTGAACGAGAGCTTCTTGGCTCGCCGCACGAGCGCCCGGTCCGGATGGATCGCCGTCGCGGCGGCTGCCGGCGCCGTCGGGTGGGCCGCGTCCGGTGCCGGGCCGGGATACACGAACCGCCAATCGAAGCGATGCTCGCGCATCGGTTTCGACTCGCTCGCCCGGTAGCCGACGATGACCCACCTCTCGTCCGGCGCAGGACCGATGCCGAGCGGCCGGAACGTCAGCGAGTCGAGCGCTCGCGCCATCGCACTGTCGGGCCTGCCGCCGCGCTCATGTTCACCGCGGCGACGGACCGCGTCCGCGATCGGCACACCGTTCCACTCGATCAGCTCCACGCCTTCGACGAACTTCACATCGTTGACGAGCCCGGGAATCGTCTTGGACACGATGAAGCGGGGATCGGAGTCGGACCCGTACTGCTCGACGAGAAACGGGAGCCGCGCGGCGGTGCCTGCAAGCGGCGAGGGTGAGATGTATGCGGTGTGTGCGTCGCGCAGGTTCGTGAGGATGCCACCGATCTCTCGGTGAAACGTGTCGTCGGACATCAGCCGCGCTCGCTCGTGCAGTCGCCGAAGTTGTTGGACCGGATCGATGCCGTACATCGCCCGCTTCAGCGGGAGGTGGACGTACAAGCCGTCGAGCAGGTTGGTGAACATCGAGATGATGTTCGTGCGTTCTGCCTGCGTCAGCGGATCGCGAGCCGGTGCCGCGGCGACCGCTTCGGCCCAGCTCAATCCGGCCAGCGCGTCATTCATGCCAGGACCGCGTCGTCGGCGAACAACCGATCGAGGTCGTCGAGCACGTGGTTGTGGTAGCCGGCGGCGCGAACCGCGCCAAACCACGTGTCGTCATGAATCAGCGTCGGCAGCGGTGGGGCGTCGAACGTCGTCCCCGGCGGCGGTGGACCGGCGACGCTGTTGGGCCCTCCGGGCATGTCCGATTCGAGGATCAACGAACCGGTGCTGCCCATCGTGACGTCGGCCTCGATCGCCTCGATAGCGAGTCCCTGCTCGATTGCGGCAACGGGATTGGCCTGGACCGTCCGCAGCTGACCCATCACTGCGGACCACGTCCACGTCTTCGCGGGGTCATCGGGCCGGCGGAGACCGAAGTGCTTCGTCGTCGACCCGACGCGCATGCTGGTCGTCGTGGTCTCGCCGGCGGCCTTCATCAACGCCGGTGTTCCGTATCGCGCCCGTCCATCGCCGACGACCAGCATGATGTCCGACTCGCGGGCGAGCACCAAGTTCGTCCACGGATCGTCGTGGCGCTTCGAGACGACGACCGCGTCGGCCATCCGCCCGGGTTGCAAACGTCCAGGCGCCTGGCCGGCCCACGCGCGCGCCAGAAGGTCACCCGGATTGGATGTCACCATCTCGGCGAGATCGAAGGGTGTGAGATCGAGGCCTGCGTGACGCACCCACGTATGTGCGACCTTCAACTCACCGAGGAGGTTCTTGCTGCCCGATGGACCCCAGTCCGACCCGATGCACACGAGCACGCCGTGAGCTCGCGCCGCCATGACGTCGGTCGTCTGGTCGTAGAGCCACAGGTTGGAGAACGGCGACCACACGACGCCACCGGGCGAGGCGTTGTCGGACAGGTCGGCATGCACGTTCCACTGACGGAACTCTTCGTCGCCGACGGCGCAGCAATGGATCGCGATCAGGCGATGGCGAAGGCATCCCGCGGTGGCGACGTCCGTGAACTCGCGCGCCACCTTGCTGCCGCGCTGGCCTTCGCAGAGGTGATACACGAGAGAGCGCCCCTCGTCGAGCAGCGCCCGCCGATCGTCGAGCTCCGCCGATGTCAGGTTGATCACCGATGTTCGGATCGAGTCGGGATCCACGCCGTCGTCGACACTGCGCACGATCAGGTTCGCCGGATTGCCGTTCGCATTCGGCCATCCCTGGATCGTCGTCGTCCCGCCGGCGAGCGCCCGGACCTGGGCATAGGCGAGCAGCGCCTCCGGTGCGCCCTTCAGATACGCGTAGGCCGGCCAACTGACGCCTGGCTTGTACGACGGCGCGCTTGGCCACAGATCGCGATGCAACCACGGGCCGCTCGTCCGCGCCGGCTCGTGCCACAACGGCAAGGTGGCGAACGCGAGGTGTGAATGCAGATCGGTGAGCCCCGGGTACACGAAGGCGTCGCCGACGTCGATCTGGCGCACGCCGCTCGATGGCGCGTGACGGGCCGTCAGCACCTTGTCGACGACCGCTCCGTCGAACCGGACGCGGCCGGAGAAGTGGCGCTGCGGATCGGTGTCGGCGACGGGCACGATGTGGCCCTGTATCTCCAGCGTCTCGGCCACGGTCAGAGGTTCCGCAGGATCTGTGCTGCCGCAGCTTCTGACGCCGACGGCGGTGGTGCGGGCAGCGCCGCGGCCCACGCCGGCATCGTCACCTTGTAGTAATCGAACGACACTCCGCCACCGTGCTTCGCCTGCTGGCCGCGGTCGCCGCTGGTGCTCTGCCAGCGAAGCGTGCCGAACGGCAGATCTTGGCGAGGGATCTGCTCGCGTTCGCCGCCGTATGTGAACGTCGGTGTGGCGATGTCGCGTGGATACGTCAACCCCTGCAACTGCGTCAGTACCGCCCGCCAGCTCGCGTCGGCGCCCGATTGGGCCCGCGACTTCATGGTGACGAGGGGAGTTCCGGGTGGCGTGATGTGCGACTGCAAACGGGCGGACAGCGGCCCCACGAACAACAAGACGTGCGGCTGTGAACGACGTACCGCTTCGGCATGAACCGCGCGCACTGCATCACTGTCGATCGCGGCGGCCGCTGCGGTCTGGTCATCCGCCAGCGTGTCGATCGGAAGGGCGCGCACGATCGCGTACTTCTTGGTGAGACCGGCGGCGCGCAGGAACGCCTGGAGGTGCTGGCCGTCGTCGCCGGTCGAGGCCCGCATGCTGAACAGATCGTCGTGGGATTGTTGATCCGCGATCACGAGGATGCTCGGCCGATCCAATCGTCCCCTGAAGATCGGGCCGGTGCCGAACGATGGCGAGCACTTCAACCCGAACGACTCGAAATCCGGCCATGCAAAGCCGGGCTCGCCTCCCTGCAACAGCGCGGCGAACGTGGTGCCGGGGCCGCGATCGAAGTCCTTGTGCGAGTGGCGCGGCGGTTCCCACGCGACGTCTCCGGCTTCCTGGCTGTAGCCGACGTCGGAGCCCGCAGCAGACCCCGGGTATGTCAGCGTCGTGCCCTCGTTGTTGTACGCCCCGTCCTCCGAGAACATCTGGATCGCCGTCTGACCATCGCGGCGGTTCGAGGAGGTCGATTCACGACCGAGGCGCCACGCGACACCGTACGGAAGGTCTCGAAATGGAACCGGATCGCTCGTGTAGGTGTACGGCGCCGTCGCCCGCACTCCGCCGCTGTCGATGGGCAACCACGTCGGATCCGCGGCGATCCACTGATGGACGTGGTTGATCGCGGCGTTGAAGCTCGCGATGATCGCCGAGACCGCTCCACCCTTGCCGGCTCCGCCAGGGTGCAAGACGCCGACGATGTGCAAGCCGGTCGACAGCACCGAACCGTCGGCGAGATGCAGGTTGTCGGGATCCGCCGTGCCGCCGTGCGCCACCACCCAGCTCGCGACCGACTCCTTGGCGGCGCGGCCAACCGCGACCACCAGTTGGACGTCGTTGCGGTCGAGCACGTAGTCGAAGAGCTTCTTGCGATGTTGGGCGATCGGCGACGCGGGATGCTGGGCGATGACCGGCAGCAGCCCGTCGTACTGGCCGAAGATCGGATACACGAACGTGTTGAGGAACAGGTACGAATGCGTGATGCCGAGATGCGTCAGCAGATGCTGCATCCGACCGCCCGTCCCGCCCGTGAACGATCGATGGCTCAGCGATTCGTCCTGCGCGCCTTCCTGACCGACGACGAGGACCTTCACCTGTTGGTCGCCGAGGCGGCCGCGATAGAACATCGGACCGAAGTGCCACCTGAACTCCTCGTTGCCGGACATCGCGACGCCGAAGCCGCGGTAGTTGGGCGTCTCGGCAAAGAGCTGTGACCAGTTGCGATTCTTGTCCGGCCCCGGGTCGTACTCCCAAGGGGACCCCCGGTCCTGCCAGTACTCATCCCACATGGCGACCTCCAGTGCTACGCCTCGCGGTGCCCGCCGCGAATGCGTGAAAGAGCGTTTCGTGTCGCGTGAAGATACAACGTGCCCGGGCGAGCCTCAGCCGCTGACGTCGATCGACGTCGTCGGCGGTCCGTCACGCAGCAACGTCGTCAACAGCCGATGCAGTCCGCTCGGAACGAAATGAGCGTCGCTCGCTGCGATCTCGTCCAGCGTCCACCAGCGCAGCTCGTGGACGAACTCGGCGTTCATCTGCGCCCACGAAAGCCGCGGCCGGGCCTCGAACGACCCTGACCGGATGAAGAAGATCCGCTCGCGCTGGCCGTCGAACTCGCCATTGAGGAACGGCACGATGTGCAGGCGATGCCAGATCTGCGAGCCGATCTCGACATCGACGAGGCCGACCTCCTCTTCGAGCTCGCGACGCAACGCGTCGATGTGGGTCTCGTTCGGTTCGAGCCCTCCGCCGGGAAGCGCCCACCTCGTCGCTGTCGGAAACTCGAAGCGGACCAGCAGCACTCGCGTCGCAGGGTCGACGATGACAGCGCGCACCGCCTCGCGGATCCGCAACCCAGCGGCCGGGTCGGTCATTCGTCGGGCGTGTTGTTGAGACCGTCGTTGAACATTCG
>DASWRR010000668.1:0-4533 GCA_036403055.1 Ilumatobacteraceae bacterium
CCTCATCATCGATCCTGACGAGATCGACGAGCTCGTGGTCGGTGCGCTGCCGCAGACGTCGTTGTTCTCCGCGAGGTTCAGAGAGTGCGCAGCGCGCGCCTTGCTGTTGCCGCGCCGCCGGCCGGACCGACGCACTCCGCTGTGGCAGCAACGCCAGCGCGCCGCGGATCTGTTGGCCGTTGCGGCCAAGTATCCGACGTTCCCGATTCTCCTCGAGACCTCGCGTGAGTGCCTGCAAGACGTGTTCGATCTGCCGGGACTCCGCGAAGTTCTCGGGCAGCTGCGGAGTCGTTCGATTCGGGTCATCAGCGTTGATACGGCGAAGGCGTCTCCCTTCGCTCAGAGCCTCCTGTTCAACTGGATCGCGGCCTACATGTACGAGGGCGACGCGCCGCTCGCCGAACGCAGGGCCGCCGCGCTCTCGCTCGACCGGGATCTGCTCCGCGATCTGCTCGGCGCCGAGGAGCTTCGCGAACTGCTCGATCCGGGCGTGCTCGCGGACGTCGAGCTGGAGTTGCAGTGCATCGCCGAAGGCCGGCGCGCCAGGAATGCGGACGAGCTCCACGACGTCCTCAGGAAGGTCGGCGACCTAGCTGCAGCCGAGATCGATCTCCGTTGCGACGGCGACGCCGCTGATTGGCTGGGCGAGCTCGTGCGAACGCGGCGGGCGATCGAGATCCAGCTCGGCGGCGAGTCGAGGTTCGTCGCTGCCGAGGATGCGGCTCGTTATCGCGACGCGTTCGGGTGCAGCTTGCCGCTCGGATTGCCGATGGCGTTCACCGAGCCCGTTGCCCATCCGCTCGAGTCGCTGGTTGCCCGTTACGCGCGGACACACGGCCCCTTCACGGCGGGCGACGTCGCCAGGCGATTCGCCTGTCCCATCGAGCGGATCGTCGGCGCGCTCGGTGCGCTCGAGGCCGACGATCGTGTCGTCCAGGGCGAGTTCCGCCCCGGCGGCCTCGGCCGCGAGTACTGCGACGCCGACGTGCTGCGACAACTGCGTCGCCGATCGCTCGCTATGTTGCGCCGCGAGGTCGAGCCGGTGGAACCAGAGGCGTACGCGAGGTTCATCCAGGCGTGGCACGGCATCCCGGGCGAACGCCGCGGGCTCGACTCGCTTGTCGAGGCGTTGGCCCAGTTGCAGGGCGCGGCCGTTGTTGCGTCCGCATTGGAGACGGAGCTGCTGCCTGCTCGACTGCGGAGCTATCGCGCCGCCGATCTCGACGAGCTGTGCACGACCGGCGACGTGGTGTGGGTCGGCAGCGGCGCGATCGGTCCGAGCGACGGGCGGATTCGCTTGTACTTCGCCGACCAGTTCGCTGCGATCGACGCCTCGCTCGACCCAGTCGACGCGCCGACTGGGCCGCTGCACGATTCGATCCGCGCCCACCTCGCATCGCATGGCGCGAGCTTCTGGAACCAACTGCGCGCCGCGTCGAGCGACGCCACTGACGTCGAGTTGCTCGCCGCGTTGTGGGACCTCGTGTGGGCCGGCGAGGTGACCAACGATTCGCTCGCGCCACTGCGCGCCATGCTGAGCGGCGGCAAGGCGGCGCGCTCCTCGGCGGCGCCGCGAGGGCGCCCGCGGCCGGGTCGTCTCACACGCATCGGCCCACCGGCGGGGTCGGGGCGGTGGTCGTTGATCGCGCCGCTTCGCAGTGGCGCACCCTCATCGACGCAGGCGGCGCACGCCGCTGCCTTGCAGTTGCTCGAGCGTTACGGCGTCGTCACACGCGAGGCGGTGCTGGCCGAGGGCGCCAAAGGTGGTTACGCAGCGACATATGCGGTGTTGAAGGTGCTCGAAGAGCGCGGCCAGGTCCGGCGCGGCTACTTCGTCGACGGCCTGGGTGCTGCCCAGTTCGCGCTGCCTGGAGCCGTCGACCGATTGCGATCGGCGCGGGAGGTGCCGGACGCGGCGCTGCACCCTGAGCTCACTCCGGCTGCCGTCGTGCTGTCGTCCACCGATCCTGCGCAGCCATACGGCGCGGCGCTCGATTGGCCCGAGTCGCCAGGGCGTCCAACTCGCACGGCTGGTGCTGTCGTCGTCCTGCGCAGCGGGTTGCCGCTCGTCTGGTTCGATCGTCGTTCGTCGCATCTCGTCACGTTCCCGGCGTCGGTCGATGGATCGTGGGCAGAGGCGCTGGCGATGCTCGTGAAGGACGGTCGCCAGCGATCGATCGAGGTTCGCAAGGTCAACGGCGACCCGATCGACCGCAAGGGCCCGCACGCGGCGGCGCTCATCGCCGCCGGCTTCGTCGACGGATACAGAGGCTTCGTGCTGCGCGGCGTGTGATCACGTCGAAGGTGCCCCGGCGTCCGTGTGCGACCATGTCGACATGCCGGAACAACGACCGCTTTCACCCGCAACGATCGCCGTCACCGCCGGCCGTCCGTCCGCCGCGGGCGATCCGCTCAACCAACCCATTGTGCTCGCCTCCAACTTCCGCGAGGGCGGCGAGTACACCCGTACCCACGGCACGGACACGTGGGCAGCACTCGAGCACGCTGTCGGCGCGTTGGAAGGCGGGCGCGCGATCGCGTTCGCCAGCGGGATGGCCGCGGCGTCGGCGATCGTGTATGCGCTGGCACCCAAGGTGGTCGTCATTCCCACCTTCAGCTATCTCGGGGTTCGATCGCTGCTGTCCGAGCATCAAGCACAGGGTCACGTCGAGTTGCGCCCCGTCGACATCACCGACACCGAAGCGGTCGCCGCGGCGGCGATCGGCGCTGATGTCGTGTGGGCCGAGACACCGACGAACCCGACGCTCGACGTTGCCGACCTCCCCGCTGTCGGCGCTGCAGCGCGCGCCGCCGGCGCCCACATGGTGGTCGACTCGACGTTCGCAACGCCGCTGTTGCAACGCCCGCTCGAGCACGGCGCGGCCATCGTGCTGCACAGCGGCACGAAGTTCATCGGTGGCCACAGCGATCTGCTGATCGGCTTGTGCATCACTGCCGACGATGCGATCTTCGATCGACTGGTGCAGGCGCGGACGTTCCAAGGCGCGACCCCTGGCGCGCTCGAGGCATTTCTCGCACTGCGCGGACTTCGCACCATGCCGATCCGTCTCGCGGCGATGCAACGTAATGCGCAGGACCTCGTCGGTCGTCTGCGTGCGCACCCAGCGGTCGCCGAGGTTCGCTACCCGGGGCAAGGCGCGATGGTGTCGTTCATCCTCACGGGTGGGGCCGCGGCGGCGGATGCGCTGTGCGCGGGCGTCCGCATCCTGGTGCCGGCGACGAGCCTCGGCGGTGTCGAGACGTCGATCGAACGCCGCCAGAAGTACGCCGGCGATTCGCACGTGCCGCCGGGCTTGTTGCGGATGAGCGTCGGCATCGAGGACGTCGACGACCTCTGGGCCGACATCAGCGACAACCTCACGGCCTGACGACCACCGTCGCCAGGTTCAGTCGTGGACGGCGCGAAGGCCGGCCCACGCGAGGTCGGCAACCTGTTGACCGAGCACGAGCGGGTCGAACGACCGACCTTGCTCGACCAGTCGCCGGCTGACGCCCTCGGCGAGGCCGACGAGACCGTGGGCGAGCGTTCGGCGGTGGTCTGCGCCGATGTTCGCAGCGATCAGCGGCGCGATCGCATCGGCCGCGCCGGCGGTGATGCGGCGGATCGCTTCGGTCGATTCCTCGTCGCGGCTCGCTCGCGATCCGAACAGCAACAAGAACGCGTCGTGATCGTCCGCGACCCACTGGAAGTATGCGAGGAAGCCCTGTTCGGTCTGCTGACGTCCTCCAGCAACGCCGGCGGTCGCCTTCGTGATCGCGGTGAGCAGGCGGTTGCCGACCTCGTCGAGCAGTGCCAAGTAGAGATCCTGCTTCGAGTCGAAGTGCTGGTAGAGGACCGGTTTCGTCACTCCGGCAGCTTCGGCAACGTCGTTCATCGATGCACCGTGAAAACCATTCCGGGCGAACACCTCGACGGCGACATCCAGGATCTGTTCGCGGCGCGCTGGTGCGGCAAGTCGGATGCTCATGTGTTACCTCAGAGTAACAACTGAACGACCATGAGGGAAATGACTTGTCAGAGCCCGCGTTCACGGTCGTCGCGCTCGCCGGCCTTGACGGCGTACCCGAGCACGATCGCCGGCGCGAGGAACACTGAGCCGACGATCATCGAGGTGATCACGACGGCCGAGACGGCACCGTTGAAGCTGACGACGAACCCGACGACGAACGTGGCGATTGCGATCGCGAAGCAGAGGTAGCCGAGACGGTTCGCGATGCGAGTCCATCGAGCAACCTTGCGACGCCGAGCACGTATCGGGTCGGTCATGGCGTCCACGAAGTGATCACAGGTTGGGGGGCAACAATCGGTTGACGTTCTCGTAGAAGAAGTACAGCACCACGATGAACGGTACGAACCCGGCGAGAACCCCGACCCAGTAACGCCGGAACCTGCGGCTGACCCAGTAGATGCCGTACGCCACCGCTGCCAAGACCGCGCCCCACAAGATCGCCGGCGTGATCGCGGAGGTGTCGCTGAACCATCCGTCGCTGAACGCATCTGGTGTTGCCGTC
>DASWRR010000669.1:0-1754 GCA_036403055.1 Ilumatobacteraceae bacterium
ATCAACTTCTTCGCACTCGGCGCCTTCCTCGCAGCCGTCATCCTCGTCGGTCAGTTGATGGCCAACTACCTGTCGAACTCGGGTGGCGCGTGGGACAACGCAAAGAAGTACATCGAGGACGGCCACCACGGCGGCAAGGGCAGCGATCCGTATCGCGCCGCCGTGATCGCCGATACTGTCGGAGATCCGTTCAAGGACACCGCCGGACCGGCGTTGAACCCGTTGATCAAGGTCATGAACCTGGTGTCGCTGCTGATCCTGCCCGCAATCATCAGCCTGCGCGACAACGACGGGGCTCGCTTCTCGATCGCCGCCGGGGCGCTCGCCGTCCTGATCGGCGCGATCATCTTCTCCAACCGCAAGGCTGGGTCGATCATGAATCCCACGACGCGCTGATCCAAAAGAACACATGCTCGCCCTCTTCGACATCCAGCATTGGCTCGATCAGGGCGGGTTGGCGCTTGCGGCGCTCATCATCTTCGCCGAGACCGGCCTGTTGATCGGATTCTTCCTGCCCGGTGATTCGTTGCTGTTCATCGCCGGCTTCCTCTCATCCAAACCCAAGGGCCTGCCGCACCTGCCATCGATTGCGCTGGTCGTGCCGGTGCTCGCGGCATCGGCGTTCGTCGGCAATCAGGTCGGCTACCTGATCGGTCGCAAGATCGGACCATCCCTCTTCGACCGGCCCGACTCGCGACTCTTCAGCCAGCGCAACGTGCTGCGCACGCACGAGTTCTTCGAACATCACGGAACGAAAGCGTTGGTCCTCGCCCGATTCGTACCCATCGTGCGAACGTTCGTGCCGGTCCTCGCAGGCGTCGGCAAGATGCGGTCACGAATGTTCATCACCGCCAACGCGATCGGCGCCGTCCTGTGGGCCGGCGGGGTGACCGTGCTCGGCTACTTCCTCGGCCAGGTCGAGGTCATCAAGAACAACATCGAGTTGGCGGCGATCGCGGTCGTTGCAGTGTCGTTGCTCCCGATCGCCATCGAGTTCCTCCGCCATCGCCGCGAGCTCCGCTCGGTCCTCCCTCCCGACTGACGGCCAGCCGCCGATCGCGAACGTTTGTGTAACCACACAAACGTTCCGCGCCTTCATGCGGTTACACAAACCTGCGATCGGGCCAACGTCACGCGACTGACACGTCGCCGCGGGAACCGAACGTGGCAGTTGTCACGTCGAACACGCATGACACACGTGAACACAGCGCAACGAGGGGCACGGATCGCCGCCGGCCTCGTTGCCGTCATTCTCGGCGCAACCGCATGCGGCAGCGACAGCAAGTCGTCGTCGGCAACAGCACCGACGCCCCAGAAATCGGGCGTCGACGCGCCGTCGTTCAACGGCAATTCGGGCCAAGGTGCGCCGGCAGCCACGGCTCCGGCAGCCAGCGACTCGAAGGGCTCCGCTGCGACGGTGGGCCCGACGGGGATCGACCTTCCCGCCACTGACCTGCCCGATCCCCAACAGAGCAGGTTCCTCGCCATCGACGTCAGTTATGGCGTCGAGGTCGACGACATCGCCAAGGGGATCAACGATGTCGTCGCGCTGGCCGACCGGCGCGGCGGCCAGATCTTCGAACGCACGATCAACATCACGGGCGATCGTTCGTCGACGGCGTCGTTCGTCGTCAAGCTGCCGCCGGCGAACATGGAGGCAGCGATCGCGGATCTCGACGCGATCGGCATCACCCGCACCGCCTCGCAGGGCACCGAGGACGTGACGAGCCAAGTCGTCGACATCGACGCACGTC
>DASWRR010000670.1:0-9135 GCA_036403055.1 Ilumatobacteraceae bacterium
CCGAGATCGGTCCCCGCGCCGTCGGGGCCGACGACGACGCCGACACTGTTGACACGCGGCGGATCAGTTCCGGCGAGCAACAGCTTCGGTTGCACCGCGCCGAGCATCGGATCGTCGTCGAGGGCGCGGATGAGCGGCGCCAACCAACCGGCTTCGACTTCGACGTCGTCGTTGAGCAACGCGACTGCCGTCGCGCCGAGATCGGCAGCACGGCGGAATCCCGCGTTCGCTCCCCCGCCGAAGCCGATGTTGCGTGCCGGACGAACGAGGTCGACACCGGCATCGACGGTCGCCCGGCCGCCGTTGTCGACGACGATCACCTTGTCGGCTCCACCGCCGCGCAGCACGGACGCGACACACGCGTCGAGCATCGCGGCCTCCGCCGAGAACGTGACGATGACGACGACGATCACCGGGCCATCAGATCACACGACGACTTCACTAGCGTTCGATGCATGACGGGAACCATGTTCATCACCGGCAACCCCGACGCTGATCGCCTCCTCAACAACGACGGGACCGCGGTGTTGATCGGCATGTTGCTCGACCAGCAGGTGCCGATGGAATGGGCCTTCACCGGACCGGCGACGCTGCATCAGCGACTCGGGCATCTCGACGCCGTCAAGATCGCGGCGATGGATCAAGAGGCGTTCGTCGCGGTGTGCTGCGAGAAGCCGGCGATCCATCGCTTCCCGGCGTCGATGGGTCGCAGGATCCACGATCTCTGCTCCGCGTTGGTCGAGCGTTTCGGCGGGAGTGGGGAAGGTGTGTGGGCCGGCGTGAAGTCCGGCGACGAGCTCTACGACCGGCTGCGGACGTTGCCCGGTTACGGCGACGAGAAGGCGAAGATCTTCGTCGCGATCCTCGGCAAGCGGTTCGGTGTCCGACCGAAGGGATGGCGCGACGCGGCCGGCAAGTTCGGCGACGCGACCCCGCGCAGCGTTGCCGACGTGACGGACCCGAAGTCGCTCGGCAAGGTGCGCGAGTGGAAGAAGGCAGCGAAGGCGGCGAAGAAGGACAAGCAGGATCGGCCGGTCGACTGACGGTCGCGGCTCAGCTCACGGACCCGGTATGTCGACGCTGACCGGCGGGAAGGCGACGTCGGCCGTCCCTGTCGGGATGGTCGGAACGTCCGCCGTGCCGGGTGTCGTCTGCGACGGGCCGGGAGGGCCGAGCGTCGTCGCAACGTTGGCCGGCGACTGGATGACTCCGACGATCGGGATCGTGTCCGTCCCTGGCCGCGGGTCGTCGGATCTCGAGAACCCGTATGCCACGAGCGCGGCCGCAACAATGACAGCGATGGTCACGGCGATGAGTGTTGTGCGCGATCGGCGTTTCGGATCGATCGGTTCCACCACGCTCACGACCTTATCCACGTGAACGAGTTGCGTAGCGGCAAGCGGTCGCTCGTGTGGCTCGGTGCAACAGCGGCGTTCACGGTCGTCGGATGCTCATGGGCCTTCTCGATCGCGCGCTACGGCGGGCCCGACGAACCAGCCCACATCATCCGCGCTGCGGCCGTCGCGGATGGTGATCTACTCGGCAAACCGGTGGCCGGTCTCGAGCCCGGATATCGACAGGTGACCGTCGCGAAGACGCTCGCATCGGGCGATCCGTCGTGCTTCCGGCATGACGATCTCGTCACCGCGGAGTGCTCGGTGGCATCGTCGAAGTCCGATCGGATCGCGGTGGCAACGTCGGCAGGGACAGCACCACCGTGGTACTACTGGATCGTCGGAGTCGTTCCACGTGCGCTGTCCGACGGCGGCGCACTGGCGTACCGAATGGTGACGGTCGTGCTGTGCTCGGCGATCCTCGGCTTCGCGCTGGACAGGAGCCGTCGGTACGGCGGCGGAGGATGGATGCTGATCGCGCTGACGCCGGCCGCGTGGTTCCTGTTCGCAGTCGTCGGCACCAGCGGCATCGAGATCGCGCTCGTGACGCTTGCACTCGTCGAGGCGGTCGCTCGATTCGATTCACGCGACGCGTCACTTGCGCGCGTGATCGTGCCACTCGCGATCTGTCTCGCGCTCCGACCATCGGCAGTCATCGACGTTGCCGTCGTCGGACTCGCGCTTGCGCCGACGATCACGCGTCCGATCCGCATCAAGACCGTTCGCACGATCGTCTCGCCACTCGTCGCGGCTGCAGCCGTCACGGCCGCGTGGAGCCGGTGGACAGGACTCGTCGTCGACGACCGACGGACTGCGGATGCCGACAAGTTGCCGACCGCGGTCCGACGATCCGTGCATGGCATCCCGGAGACGGTGCATCAGGCGATCGGTGCGCTCGGTTGGAACGAGTTCTTTGCACCGTTCGCCGCGCAGATGGTGTGGGTCTTTGCGCTCGGTTTCGCAGCGTGGTGGACGGTCGCTCACGCGAGCGACCATTGGTGGCACGTGCGCTGGCTCGCCGCCGCCGTGTTGCTGCCGGTCGTGCTCGAGGTGGTGCTCCATCGGCGCGTCGGTGAGATCTGGCAAGGCCGGTACTCGATCGCATTCGGGATCGGCGGAGTGCTCTACGCGGCGCGAGTCAACCGTGACTCACTCTTTCTCGGACGCCTCGTGATCGTCGCCGCGTTCGCCGAAGTGCTGACGCTGTGGCACACGTTGCGCCGGTACATGGTCGGCCTCCACGGCTCGCTGACGTTGCGTCACGCCGCCTGGCATCCGCCGCTGAACCCGTGGCTGCTGATCGCGATCAACGCGGCCGCCATGGCCGCGCTCGTGGTCGCGTCCGAGAGTCAGGGGACGATGTAGCCGAAGACGTCGACGATGAAGTGGGTGAAGCCGGAGTCGTTGTAGACGGACAACTGGCCACCGACGCCTAGCTTCAGGTACGCCAGGTTCGGGATCGCGACACCGGGCCGCGGGTTCAGCGTCGACGCCGTCGGCATCGGGCTGCCGGCGGGCCACACGGTGATGAACGACGGCGCCGTGGCGTCGGTGGAGGTGACGTTGACGATCGCCGCCGTCGCGTTCGCCGGCACTGGGCCGATTCCGGCGACGTCGATGTTGACGCTCTGGCCGGCGTTCAGTCCGGGTGGGACGCCGCCGATCCCGAAGCGACTGTCGACGATGCGTTGCGGGCTCACGGGGACGAACCGTCCGCCACCGGCCGAGAAGTAGCCGACGACGTCCGCGATCACCTGCGTGGAACCCGCCGAGTTGAAGATGCTGACCTGACCGCCGGCACCGACCTTGGCGAGCACGAGGTTGGCGACCGTGAGACCCGGAACGAAGTTGTGGCTCGATGCCCCCGGTTGACCTTCGCCGGTCGGCCACACCGTGAGGTAGCCCTCGGCGGTCGGCGAGTCTGCGGTCACGTTCAATGCCACGCCCGTGACGCCAACGGCGGGCACACCGGCAAGTCCGGTGACGGAGACGTTGATCGACTGACCGGGCCCGACCGGACCGACTGCACCCTGTCGACCGGTGCCTTTGCGAGTGTCCAGGACGCGAGAAGGTGTGACCGCGGTGAATCGTCCGGTGCACGTCGGCGTCGACGCGGTGTAGTAACCGACGACGTCGGAGATGACGTTGGTGTTGCCGAGCGAGTTGTACATGTTGACGCGGCCGTTGGCGCCGACCTTGACCGTCACGAGGTTGGGCACGGTCTGCCCGGCGACGTAGTTGAGGTTGGACACCACCGGTTGCGCCTCACCGGACGGCCACGCGGTGACGTACCCCGAAGCGCTCGGATCTGCGACGGTCACGTTGAGGACGACCGCCGTCGCGCCGGTCGGCGGTACGCCGCCGACGTCGGTGACCTTCACCTCGGTCTGTGCGCCGGTCGTGAGCGGGGCGTTGTTGCCACCCTCGCCGGTACGGGTGTCGAGGACGCGGAAGGGGTTCAGCGGCACGTAGCACGACGGCGTCGGCGGGACCGGTCGTTCGATGCGCACGGGCCCGTTCGAGTACCCGGAGCCGATGCCGCCGCCACCACGAACGGTCGTGTACACCCAGTACGTCCCGTTCGGCATGTTGCCGCCGTCCCAGTTGAACGTGTTGCTGCCCACACCGGCGGGCATCGACCCGATCTTCGTGCCGTTCCAACTTCCTTGCGTCGTCGTCACGAAGATTTCTGCGGTCCCCGTCACCGTCGAGTTGAACGTGATCGGGAACGTGCCCGAAGAGAACGCGGCGTCGTCGGCCAAGCGAATGTCGCGCAGCGAGAACGCGCGGACGCCGGGGTCCTCGTTCAAGTCGAATCGGAGGTACGAGATCTTGAGGCCGCGCCACCCGGCTTTGACCGCGGTCGTGTCGTCGTCGACGGCGATCGCCGGATCGGTGGCGAGGTCCATCGTCATCCGGTTGCACCCCGGCTCGACGATGATGTCCTGCGAATCGGTGTACGCCTGTCCGCCTTCGTCGAACCAGATGAGGCGAGCGTTCATCCCTCCGCCCGGTGCATTTGTCAATGCGAAACCTCCGTCGTAGCAGACGTCGGCGGTGAAGCGGTGGTAGCGGTCGGTGTTCAACGGTGTGCGCAGTGGCAGGTTGACCCACGAGTCGTTTCCGCTCGTGAGGCCGTTGAACGCCCCGTTAGCGAACGACGAGTTGACGATGTCGTTGGTAGCGAGGATGTCGTCGGGACCGGTGAAGTCCCACGGATCTCCGGAGACGGTTGCGTAGTCCGCGCCGCCCTCGTCGCTCGGGCTGAGCATCCGCACGGTCGGCGTCGCCGGCGCAACCGTTGGTGCGTCGGCACGGTGCAGCCGAACCCAGTGAAGGATCATGTGGAAGTGGTCGTCGCCACCAGTCGGGTTGAACCCGAACAGCAGGTCGACCCTGACGATCTTGCCCGACCACAACGGCGAGGTGGTGAGGTCGAACTCGTAGGTGTGCGGTCCGCCGGCGAATCCGCCGGAAGCGATGGGCAGGAACGCGGTTCCGATAGCGCCGGCCGCTGTCCAGAAGCGGACACCGATCTGTCGCGGCGTCGACAGGTCCACGTTGAGCGACAGCTTCGTGTATGTGTTCGCGTCGACGGGATGGAGCAGCCCGTCGTGCCCCCATGGCAGTACCGCGCCGAAGTTCCGGACGAGTTTGACGACCGAGCCTCCGTGACCGTCCATGGTCAAGGCCCCCTGGCTCCATGAGATCGCATCGCTGGCTTCTGTGCCCAGCGTCATGTACGGCGGGACATCGCCTTGCTCGTTGAAGTCCCACGGGTCGCCGAGCACATCCGTTGCGTAGTCGCCACTGGTCGACAAGGCCGCGGGGGGAGGGATCGCCGGTCCAGGATTGACACTCGGGTGGGCAACAGCGCTGCCACTGACGGCGACGGCTGTTGCGGCAAATCCGATGACGATTCCGATTCTCAACGAGCGGCGGTTCAATGCAGATCTCCTCAGCTGGCCCGCTGATGTATCGGCACTCTTGACGAAGTGCTGAAGGACGCTAACCGGTTGCCTCGCGACTCAGCGGTCGCCCTCGTCGTCCAACATCCTCAATGCCCTGGTCAAGGCATCTTTCAGGCGCTGCTGCTGGAGGCGCGACTGCTGCAACTGCTGTTCGAGATCGACGACGATCGGGTCGAGAACTTGGTCGTCACTCACCGCTGCCACGCAACATTCCGTACGCCCGCCGGGCACCTGCCGTGTACCGCATGATCTTCGTGCCGTGCAGTTCGGCAAGCTTTCGTTCGGCTTCGCGCAACCGATCGGCCATCACCGGCGACCCGTCGCCGCGCAGCTCGGCGAGTTGTTCACCGAGCCCGACGATCGCGCGGGTACGTGCCTCGACGAGTGCCTCGAGCTCGGCGATCCTCGCTCGCAGTGCTTGTTCGGTCGATGGTTCTAACTCGGCCATGGCAACCTCTGATGTCGTTCACGGGCAATGACGAAACTCGATGCGATGTCGACGTCGCGCATCTTGACGATCGCCGCCGGCGGCTCGCGATGCCGACCGATGACCGATCCGATGTGGACTGCACGCGCGCCGCGCTCGGCAACGGAGAGCCACAGGTCGTACTCGTCCCAACCATCTTCGACACCGCGCTCCGGCGACGGCCATCCGTCGAACTCCGACCATTGGCGTCGGCGGTACATCGCGATCGGGGCGGAAAGCTCGCCGCGCACCAACGGCTCGACATCCCAAACGAGATGTCCGCCGAGACCGAGCGGGCCCGTGACGTCGAAACGTTCGACGACGCCGTACGCGGCGACGACGTCGTCGGGCGCGGTGCGCAGAAGATCCGAGAGTCGGCGAAGCGCGGTCGGGTAGATGGTGCTGCCCGCATCCAAAGTCACGACAAGAGACGCGCGGGCGGCCGCGAAGCCGACGTTGCGGGCCACCGCCGGACCGCCGCTCGCGGCGCGCGCCACGAGCATCGCGGGAAACCAGTCGATGTCCGCGAGCACGCGTTCGGCAACACCACGCGACGCGTCGGTCGAGTGGTCGTCGACGATCACGATCTCGGTGCGCGGTGCGCCTGCGCCCCCTGCCGCGATCACGGATCGAACGGTCTCGGCGAGGTGTCCACCACCGTTGTGCATCGGCACGACGACGCTGACCTCCGCGTCGAACGACGGCCACGTCGAGGTCGTGACGAGGTCGGCGTGATCGCGGTTGCCGTGCTCGACGACGCTGATCGTTGCCTCGATCGATCGGCTCATCCGAAGCTCGGCGAGGATGGCCGTCTTGAGCTCGGTGACCATCCGCTCGAGATCGGTGCGCCGCGCGGTCGCGCTCGTGGAACGGCGGTGTCGCGCGCGGTGCACCACCGACGACGACACCGACGACGACACCGGCAACTCAGTCGAGGCGACGAGATCTCGCGCCGCTTTCACCATCGTGGCGCGGCGCGGTTCGTCGAAGGCGAGCGCCACTGCCTCGGCAACCAGGTACTCGTACGGCGCCATCAGGAAGTGCACGCCGGGCACGAGCGGGGCGAACCCAGTCGCCGTCTCGCTGGCGATGACGCAGCCATCGACGATCGCGTCGCGGACTCCCGACCAGTCGAACTTCGTCTCGTCGCCACGGTGGACCTTCAACGCGATCCTCGTGCCGGATCTGAGCTCGATCGCGGGCCCGTCACAGGCGAAGAACCGGACGTCGGTGGACCACTCCCACAGGATCGCGGCGGCCGACGCGATGAAGCGCTCGCGGCGCTGACTGGCTGTCGCGACGAAGGCGATGTCGACGTGACGCTGGTCGATCTCTGTCATCGGACGGTCCCTCGCCGGCTCGCGAACGCTCGGCGCATCGGCGGCCACAGTACCAGTGGTCGTTAGCATCGACGACCATCGCTCCCCGCTTCTCGGTCATCACCCCGGTCTACGATCCGCCGCTCGGGGCCTTCCTGGCGTGCATCGAGAGCGTCGTCGCACAGACGTATGCGGACTGGGAGTGGTGCGTCGTCGACGACTGCTCGACCCGGCCGGAAGTCCGCGATGCGTTGCAGACCCTGAGCCACCGCGACCCGCGGATCCGCGTGCATCACCGATCGGTCAACGGCGGAATCGTTGCCGCGTCGAACGACGCGTTGTCGATGACGACCGGTGCGTTCGTCGGCTTCCTCGATCACGACGACGCGTTGGTGCCGACCGCGCTCGCGACGATGGCATCGGCGCTCGACGGCACGACCGACGTCGACTACGTCTACAGTGACGAGACACATGTGACGGTCGACGGCCGCGACGCAGCCGACTTCCGGAAGCCGGACTGGTCGCCGGAGCGGTTCCGTTCGTCGATGTACACGTGTCATCTGTCGATGTTGCGACGCGGTCTGATCACGGAGGTCGGTGGCTTCCGACCCGGCTTCGACGGCTCCCAGGACCACGATCTCATCCTGCGCGCGACCGAGGTGATCGCGGCACGCGGCCGGCGCGTGGTGCATCTTCCGCACCCGCTGTACCACTGGCGCGACATCTCCAGTTCGGTGTCGCGGGTGACGTCGAGCCTCTCCGGCGCGGTCGCCCGCGGACGCCAGGCCGTGCAGGATCAGTGCGATCGGCTCGGCCTCGACGCCACCGTCGTGCACGGCGTGCTCGGGGGCACGTATCGACTCGTGCGGAACGTGTCGCCCGACGTTCCGGTCACCGTTGTCGTTGCGACGCGCGGTGAGGCCGGATTTGCGGCCGAGCATCCGCTGGCAGCCGCGGCGACGTTGGCGTCGCTGGCGACCACGCATCCGTCCACTCGTCTTGTCGTCGCCCATCCGGCGGCATTGCCGGCCGAGCTCGTCGATCTGCTCGACGAGGCCGCCGCAGGGCGATGGCAGTTGCTGCCGGTCCCCGGTGAGTGGACGATCACGACCGCGCTCGACTGTGCGTTCAACTACTTCCCGTGCGACGTTCTGGTCTCGGTCGCTCCTGGCCTCGTACCGCGAGCCGACGTCACACCGGACTGGCTCGAGACGCTCGTCGGCCTGGCGATGTCGCCGGGCACCGGCCTGGTGGGCGCGCTCGTTGCCGACTGCGACGAGATCATCGTGCACGCTGGATGGGACGTGCCGAACCACCGCGGGTACGCGCTCGAAGGCGTGCGGGTCGGCGCTCCGAGCTCCGGCAACGATCTGCTGATCGAGCGTGAGACCGCGCACGTGTCGCTCGCCGCGGCAGCGGTGTCCGCGCCGCATTGGCGCGAAGGTCGCGACCGCGCCCACGGCGGCTTTGATGCCGCGGGTCGCGGTCTGTCGTCCGCCTTGATCGCCGCGGGCGCGCGCACGATCTGGACGCCGTACGCCCGGTTCGACGAAGTCGCTCCGATCGACCGCTGACGGCTGTCGTTAGCATCGACGACCATCAGTCCCCGATTCTCGATCGTCACGCCGGTCTACGACCCGCCGCTCGACGCGTTCGTTGCATGCATCAAGAGCGTGCTGTCACAGACGTTCACCGATTGGGAGTGGTGTGTCGTCGACGACCACTCCAACGATCCGCAAGTGTGCGCCACGCTCGAAGAGCTCGGTCGCACCGATCCGCGCGTCCGCATCCACTACCGCGCGGCGAACGGCGGGATCGTCGCCGCATCCAACGATGCACTCGCGATGGCGACCGGCGATTTCGTCGCGTTCCTCGATCATGACGATGCATTGGTCCCGACCGCGTTGGAGCGGATGGCCGCTGCGATCGATTCCACCCGCGATGTCGACTACGTCTACAGCGACGAGGTCCACGTGCGGACGGAT
>DASWRR010000671.1:0-1646 GCA_036403055.1 Ilumatobacteraceae bacterium
TCTGCCGCTTCCAGCAGACGGTCTGTCGCCGCGTCGCGATCCAGCTCGTTGAACCTGGCCTTGCCGAGCCGATCCGTCCAGTGGGCGCGATCCGGAAGGTCGAGGGCGGTTGCCACCAACTGCTCGGCGAGGTCGCCCGCGGCTGACCACGATCGGTGAGCGATCGCGTCCTCGTAGGCGAGGCGCACCAACTGACGATGGCGGTCGCTGTCTGTACGTCCGGCCGCATGTGACAGTCGCACGAGCGTGCCCGCACCCGCGTCGCTGCCCGGTACGTCGAGTCGATCCAGCAGGTCACCCGCGACCGCCGTCACGAGTGCCGCGGGTGCAAGATCGAGCGCAGTCGTCCGCAGCAGCGGGTGAGCGAAATGCACACCGTCACCGCGTCGCTGCACGGCACCGATCGACTGCAGCTGGTCGACGGCCATTTCATCGCCGGCGAGCAGCGCAAGGCCGCCGCTACCGCCCTGCTGCACGACCTGTTCGGCGAGGGCGACGACCACGGCGACCCGCAGCGCCTCGGGCGACATCGTCGACAGGCGCGCCCTCCACGCGATCTCCACCGGGATGGTGCCAGAGGTGGACGACGGCGGCGGCAGCACGTCACCGACGGCGATGGAGTCCGCAAGGGCGTTCAACGTCAAGGGGTTGCCACCGCTGAGCTCGACGAGCCGAGCCAGCGTGCGGCGATCGGTGAGACGCGGCGAGATCCGCCGGGCGACCTCCATGGCTTCACGATCGTCGAGCGCGCCGAGGGTCAGGCGGCGGATGATCGGTTCGTCGACGAGGCGCGAGATCAGCCGCGACGATGCGCCGTCGCGTGACACCAGCACGAGGCAGACGCGTGCCGGTTGACCGGTCACGGCCGCGGTGCCCAGCCGGAAGGCGAGGTGCTCGACGAGGTGCTGACCCGCTTCGTCGAGCCACTGTGCGTCGTCGATGATCACCAGTTGCGGCACGCCGCGCCGCAACCGCTCGTCGGTTTCGGCAATCTGGCCGTGCAGGTCACCGGCGATGTCGCCCTGCTCGGGTACGACGACAACGTGTTGGCTGGCGCCACGCACCGTCGCCTCGCCGACCAGCCAGGCGACCAACGTCGACTTGCCGACCCCGGGTGGGCCATCGAGCACGACGACGGCCGGTTGACCGTTGATCGCCGCAGCGAGCCATCGCGACAGTTGGGCGCGTTGCGCGATTCGCCCCACGACGTCGACCACCACCAAGACCTCCGGCTTCGACACTACGCCACCGCGGCGACGGCTTGAAGACCGGTGCTCCCTGAATACCGGGGTCCCTTGGACGGGCAGTAGCCTCAATCCGCCATGTCGTTGCACGAGATCCGTGAGCCTGCCGATCTGCAGGGATTGAGCTACGCCGAGCTCGACGACCTGGCTGGCGAGATTCGCGACTTCGTCGTGCAAGCGGTCGCCGAAACCGGTGGCCACCTGGGCTCCAACCTGGGTGCCGTCGAACTGACGCTGGCGCTGCACCGCGTGTTCGAATCCCCGAAGGACGCGATCCTGTGGGACACCGGCCACCAGGGTTACATCCACAAGATCGTCACCGGCCGGCAGGCCCAGTTCGAGCAGCTTCGCCAGGCCGGCGGCCTGTCCGGCTACCTCAGCCGCGAAGAGAGCCCCCACGAC
>DASWRR010000672.1:0-3319 GCA_036403055.1 Ilumatobacteraceae bacterium
GGCACCGGTACGAGCGGCGCTGTGAACCGCTCACCCCGTGCCGGTGCGGAGCCGACCAACGTTGCAGCAACGATGACGGCAACGGCCGCAATGGTCAGTTCGATCGCAAGCCGTTGTGGCTCGGCACCGCGAAGGGCACGACTCGCGGCCATCGCGCCGAGCACACCGAGGACGACCAACAGAACGCCTTTGAGGACGATCCGCTGGCCGTAGCTCGTACCGAGCAGCGCGGTGACGGTCATGACGACACGTCCGCTGAGCAGCAGTCCGCTGACACCCGTCACGAGTGTTCCGACCGCGGCGAGCGAGCTGACCGATCTCCACAGACTGCGCAGCTCGGGAGCACGGCGGCACAACATCCATGTCGCGCACACAGCGCCGAGCCACATGCCGAGTGCCATGAGATGCGCGGCACGAAGCAACACACCCACGACGAAGGAACCGCCGATGCCGGCGTGCCCGCCGTATGCCGCGACGAACACGAACCCGCCGGCAATCAGCAGGAGGATGTTCGCGGCGAACGCTTGGACGGCGCGACCTCGTGCCCCAAGGAGAACTCGAGCAGTCCCCCATGCGCCGAGCGCGAGTTGCGCGCCGACGATTGATCGGCGACCAGGGTCACTCGTCAACAGCAGCGCGCGCCATTCGACGCGCGAGATGCCGACGCTCATCGCATCACAACCGAGCTGCGCGAGCCAGCCGACCGCGACAACCGTCGACGACACCGCGATGATCCGCACGATGTGATCGAGGTCGCGCCGCCGACGGACCAACAGCCGAATGACGACGATCGCGCCGATGTCGAGGAGCAGCGCCGCATCCGTGGTCGCTCGCAACGCCGCGGACAGCCACGAGCTGTCCACTTGTTGACCTGATTCCGAGGGAGGTGCGGCAACACCGACACCGAACGCGATCGAGCCGACCGTCTTGTGAAGATCTGCGGGGTCCACCGCGACGAAACGCAGCATGTACGCGCCACGTTCCAACCTCGGGATCTCGGCGAGCAACGTCGTACCGTCGTGCGCGGTGTCCAACGCCAGCGATTCCTCGCCACCGGATCCGAGACGCAGCAGACGGACGCTGCTCGCGGTGGTCAACACCGGCTCCGTGAATCGCAACTCAGCGACGGGTGGGGACTCGGCGAGCACCGACCCATCGAGGGGATTGGAGTCGATGAACGAGGCATGCGCGGCAACCCGCGGCGCGGGAAGTAGCGCGAACACCGACAGGGTGCACGCAGCAACCCACGGCCATCGCCTCATCCTGTTGTCGTGGTCGACACCGATGTCACAGGCTTCGCGGACGTCGCCGGCGTCAGCGTGCCGTCCGCTCCGATCTTGACGGTCGTGAGGTCGCACTTCGCGCAGTCCCCGCCGGGCTTCTGGGTGTAGCTGTCGAGTGGGCCGGTGTAATGCCCCGCCAGCGCGCCAACACCGGCAACCGTCAACGTGTGATCGGTCGATGTACCGACGCCGCTGAACGGCAAGAACACTGACCCGCCGGAATCCTTCCGAGTGATCGTCACGTCGTGGCAGGTGCCGTCGAAGCAGATGTGGAGCGGTTCGCTGCCGCCACGACCGAGCGAGCCGGCGAGGTCCGCGACGTAGAAGGTGATGCCCTCCTCACACTTGGTGCCGCAGTCGCGACAACCGACCAACCCGGCGAGCGCGATGATGGCCGCAACTCGAAACCATTTCGTTGCGACGTTCACAACACGGGCACGTTCTGCAGTTCGAGCGAACCGACCTTGATCGTGACCATCGAACCCGGCGTCACGCCGCCCTTCGCGTTTGCAAGCAGGATGTAATCGGTGGTCCCCGAAGCTTGCGCCTTGGCGACGTGGCTGTGCCCGACCATTCCCGGATCGGCGTACTTGACGCCGCGGCCGTCGATCACGATCGGTGCCACATCGACTGCATGGATCGCCTGTGTCTTGTCGCTGTCGAGCACTTGGTAGTGGATCTGGATCATCCCACCGCCGGCGGTCACGTCGACGCCGGTGAAGCGCACGCCATACGTCTCCTCGATTGCTGCGCTCGCCGGCATCGTCGCGGGTGCCGCCGCGACGCGAGGCGCATCGGCTGCTGGCCGCCAGCCCCTGACCGCGAGAACCGCGACCCCGACACCGACCACCAGCAGCGCGGCGAGGCACGTGCGTATGACTCGAGACGTCACGGAACCGATCATCACGGGCGCACCGCCACGGTGCCCGCCGGCGACGTGTCGACCGGCGGGACAACCGTGGGAGAAACGGTCGTTGTTGTCGTCGTCGCGCCCGAGGTGGTGCTGACGACAACGGTGGTCACTGGAACCGTCGTCGCGGCGGGCACCGTGGTGGACTCGGCAACGGTCGTGTCCGGCGGCAATGCGCGAGCGGCGAGCGATTGTTGCGCGGGCCACACGTCGAGGAACGTCAATGCTCCGCCGAATCCGTAGGCGTTGCCATGGTTCATCTGCCGGCCTTGATCGACCAACGAATACAGCTGACCGGGAACCGCATCTGCTGGAACCGACACGACGATGTCCGCGGTCTCACCCGGCCCGACGAGCGGGGCGATGAACGTCTGCGGGTCGATGTACAGCGAAGCGTTGCGTCCGACGATCGTCTCGCGCAGCCCGAGCAGCCCGAGCGAACGATCGCTCACTCCTGCGTTCACCGTTCGCAGCAAGACGTTGTCGCTCACCCTCACGTCGATGACGTCGGTGTCAGGGAACGACTTGCCGTTGATGACGTGGTACACACGGCGCGGCGACCCGTCGACGCTTCGAGACTGGCCGAAGTAGCCCATGTTGAACGCCGTCGGATTGGTGGCGAACTCGTAGTCGAGGTCGGTTGTCGCGACCAACGCTTCATCGTCGTAGGACACCGATCCGTCGTACGCGCAGGTCATCGCGTCACCGGTGCAACCGGTCGGCGTGACGATCAGTACGCCGACGAGACCCATCGCGACCTGACGCGGTGCGTCGGGGTTCGTGCCGGGTTGGAACACCGACGTGCCGACCTTGCTGGCGACGACGGTGTAGACGTTTCCGACGCGGCTGACGTCAGCTGCAGGGAGGCTGGGGAACGAGAGGTCGATCGGATCGGAGATCCCCGATTGCGACAGGTTGATGGTCAACGTCGAGCCCTCGGGAACCTTGATCGTCGAGTTCGCCGAGCCGGCCAGAGAGGCCGCCGCGCCGTTGACGCCGAAGCCGTAGAACGGCACGTTCTGCACACCGTTGACGGTGTCGTTGACGGCAACCGAGCCGGTCGCCGCGGCCAACTCGATCGTGCAACTGTCCGTGCATGTCGGCGTGATCGCGGGGAACGTCGCCG
>DASWRR010000673.1:0-3658 GCA_036403055.1 Ilumatobacteraceae bacterium
AGCGAGCTCGTCGCGACGATCCCGCGGAGCACACCGCGTTTCAACTCGTCTTCGATCACGATTCGTTGCTCGCGCGCGAGGGAACCGTGGTGCGCCTTGACCATCTCATCGCCGGCGAGCTCGTTGAGGTTCGCTGCCAACCGCTCCGCCTGGCGGCGGGCGTTGCAGAAGATGATGGTGCTGCGATGCGCAAGGACCTGCGCCAGCACCGCCGGGTAGACGCTCTCCCAGATGTTGCCCATCTCTTCGACGGGCACCACGACGTCGACTTCCATCTGCTTGCGGATTCCTGCATCGACGATGTCGACCTTCCGTCGCGATCCACCGGGGGCATGACCGCCGAGGAAGTGAGCGACCTCCTCCAGCGGGCGCTGGGTTGCCGACAGGCCGATTCGCTGCGGTGGGCGCACCGTGATGGCCTCGAGCCGTTCGAGCGACAGCATGAGATGTGCGCCGCGCTTGGTGGTGGCCATCGCGTGGATCTCGTCGATGATGACGGTGTCGACGTTGACAAGCGTTTCCGCCACCGACGAAGTGAGCATCAGGTACAGGCTCTCGGGCGTCGTGATGAGCAGATCGACGGGGTGGCGGATCAGCGCCTGCCGATCGCGCGGCGAGGTGTCGCCGGTTCGCATTGCCACGGTCGGCTGGTGGAAGGGCACGCCGAGACGTTCGGCGGCAAGCCCGATCCCCATCAGCGGCGCGCGCAGGTTCTTCTCGATGTCGAACGCCAGGGCGCGCAGTGGCGAGATGTACAGAACACGCGTCCGCCGCTTGGGATCGGCGGGCTCGGTCGTGCACAGCCGGTCGATCGACGCGAGAAACGCCGTCAGCGTCTTGCCGCTGCCGGTCGGGGCGCACACGAGGGTGTGGTTGCCCCCAAGGATCGACGGCCAGCCGTCGATCTGCGGCTTCGTCGGCACCGGGAACGACGCCGCGAACCAGGCCCGCACCGCGGGCGAGAACGCCTCGAGCACTGCGTGGTGAGCCATTTCGTCAGGCTACGCCCGGGGTGTTACAAGCCGCTCGCGACGGGGTAGGGCTGGTGGACCCCCAGCCAGGTGGGTGGCCAACGACACCCCGATAGAGTTGTACGACCCATGACGCAGCAGCACCCAGATCTTGCCGCCGAACAGGACTTCATCGAGCACGCCTACAAGTGCCTCGAGATCAGCCGCGATGCGGCCTGGCGGATGCGAAACCTCCACGAGGGCACCCTCGGCGGAACCTTCCAGGCGCGCTACGAACGCGATGTCTTCGACGAGGCCGTCGTCAACCGGCTGACCCAGCTCGACCTCGGCAACGCCGCCCTGGTGTTCGGCCGTATCGACCGGATGGCGGAGACGCCCGATGGGCTGGAGACCTTCCACATCGGCCGGCTGGCGATCGCCGACGAGGAGAGCGAGCCGGTCGTCGTCGACTGGCGAGCGCCCGTCGCCGAGCCGTTCTACCGTGCGACCGGTCGCGAGCCGATGGGGCTGGCGCGGCGGCGGCACTTCGCCGTGCAGGGTCGCACGCTGCTCGGCCTCGAGGACGA
Organism: Ilumatobacteraceae bacterium; assembly: GCA_036403055.1. Taxonomy (GTDB): domain Bacteria; phylum Actinomycetota; class Acidimicrobiia; order Acidimicrobiales; family Ilumatobacteraceae; genus JAENVT01. The sequence continues at coordinate 1,538 of DASWRR010000673.1, forward strand.
GCTGTTCGGCGAAGGCCACCTCGGCGTGGGTCACGACGAGGGTCTCGTCGACGACACCGATGGTCAACACCGCCTCGGTCCGGACTCCGGCCTGCGCGGTTACAGCACACTGATCGCTGCGTTGGAGCGCGGTCGCACCGGCCAGCTCGGCGACATCGTCGCGACGATCCAGGGCGAGCAGGACGAGATCATCCGCAGCCCGCAAGCCGGAGTGCTCGTCGTTCAGGGCGGCCCCGGCACCGGCAAGACGGTGGTCGCACTGCACCGCGCCGCATACCTCCTCTACACCTACCGCTTCCCGCTCGAGGATCAGGGTGTGCTCGTGATCGGACCGAACAGGGTGTTCCTGCGATACATCGAGCAGGTGCTGCCCTCACTCGGCGAGGCCGGGATCGAGCAGGTGGTGCTGTCGGACCTCGTGCCCGATGTCGACTGGGCCCGCTACGGGATCGACAAGCCGGACTCCCCGATCGCCGCGACGGTCAAGGGAAACATTCGGATGGCCGACGTCATCGACCAGGCCGTGACCGACCGTGAACGGCCGTTGCGCGACGACCTCGTCGTCCCGTTCAGAACCGGCTACCTCCGTCTGCGCGCAGAGGAGACGCAGCGAATCGTGCGTTCCGCGCAGCGCAGGTTCCGGCGTCACAACGCCGCGCGCCGTTGGGTCGAAGGTGAGATCTGGGCCGCGATGGCTGCGACGTGGCGGGAAGGGACGTTGACGCTGAACGAGGTGAAGGAAGTCGTTCGCCCGATGCCCGAGGTGCGCGCCGCACTCGAGCGGATGTGGCCGTTGCTGAGTCCTGCCGAGCTGCTCCACGATCTGTTCGGTAGCAAGGCGTTGCTGAAGCTCGCGGCGAGCAAGCATCTGAAAGATCACGAGTACCTGTCGCTGTACCGACCGAGGCTCGAGGACGTCACGAAGGTGCGCTGGACCGAGCACGACGCCGCATTGCTCGACGAAGCGCGCAGCTATCTCGGGGCCAAGCGCCAAGCGCGCGGTTCGAACGGTCAGAACGGGCAGTCGGGCAACAACTCGCACGGGCCCGGGCAGAGCGATGCCGACGAGATCCGCACCTACGGTCACATCGTCGTCGACGAAGTGCAGGACCTCACGCCGATGCAACTCCGCATGGTGTCGCGCCGCTCGTTGAACGGGAGCATGACGGTGGTCGGCGACATCGCCCAGGCAACCGGCGCGCTCGCGCCGAACGACTGGGCGGATGTGCTCCGTCACCTCCCCGACCAGAAGCCGTCACGCGTGATCGGGCTCAGCGTCGGTTACCGAATTCCCGCGCAGATCATGGCGCTCGCGAACCAAGTCATGCTCGCCGCGACCCCCACGCTTCGCGCTCCGACCAGCGTCCGTCAGAGCGACGATCACCCGGAGTTCATCCACGTGTCGAACGACGACCTGTTGGGTGCAGTTGCCGACGCGACGAAGGCGTTGACCGATGACATCACCGACGGAACGATCGCGGTCGTCGCTCCTGATTCCATGGTCGACGCGGTCTCCCACGCACTCGAGTCCGCGGGCATCGAGCACGGCCGGGCAACGCGCACCGGTCTCGAGCTCGGTGTCACCGTCGTACCGGTCAGCGTCGTGAAGGGACTCGAGCTCGACGGCGTCGTCGTGGTCGAGCCCGCGAGCATCGTCGAAGAGGAACAACAGGGCCTGCGCGCGCTGTACGTCGCGCTGACGCGCAGCACGCGTCGGCTGACGATCGTGCACAGCGCGGAGCTCCCCGCCGCTATGCGGCTGCCAAGTACCCCTGAACCAGCGCGTTGAGATCGCGGTACACCTTGTCGGCGTTGCCCGGCCGGTTGAACGTCGCGGCGGCACGGCCCTTCGCCACCTCCGCGCCGATCTCCGTTGCGATGTCGCGGTCGTTCTTCGCGACCTCTGTCTGAGCTGCTGACCACAACGCTTCCATGCGCTCGACTGCAGCCATCTTGTCGCCGCCGTTGGTGATCAGCTGCGAGAGGGACGCGGCCTCCGAGACCAGCTGCGGTAACAGTTGCGCCGCGGTGCCCACCGGGAGCACCGTCGTCGTCGGCGCGGGTGTCCCGATGCTGATCGACGTGTCGTAGGTCGTAGCGGCACACGACGCGGTCGACCCG